>CAZNCJ010000022.1:0-33030 GCA_964571595.1 uncultured Caulobacterales bacterium
CCGGGCATGGCGCGCACCTCATAAAAGCGCTTTAAGGCATTTGAGAGCAGGCGGGATTTGATATCCGGGAAATGCACATTGACAATCTGGGTCATCGTCTCTTCGTCCGGGAATTGGATGTAATGGAAAAAACAGCGACGTAGGAAAGCATCTGGCAGGTCTTTTTCATTATTTGAGGTGATAATGATGATCGGACGGTTTTTCGCGGTAATGGTCTGGCCTGTCTCATAGACATGAAAGCTCATTTTATCGAGTTCATGGAGCAAATCATTGGGAAATTCGATATCAGCCTTGTCAATTTCATCAATTAAGAGAATAGGGCGCTTTTTGCTCTCAAAGGCCTCCCATAATTTGCCCTTATTAATATAGTTGGAAATATCATGGACGCGGTCTTCGCCTAGCTGACTATCGCGCAGGCGGGCCACGGCGTCATATTCATACAGGCCTTGCTGGGCCTTGGTTGTGGATTTGATATTCCATTCAAGCAGGGGGGTCTTAAGGCCTTTGGCGATTTCATGGGCCAGAACGGTTTTACCTGTACCGGGCTCACCTTTAATTAAAAGGGGGCGTTCGAGAATAATCGCGGCATTGACGGCCATTTTAAGGTCTTGCGTTGCGACGTAATCTTTTGTGCCTTCGAATTTCATAGTTCTTCCTTAAAATTAGGCGCTCTAGCGCGCTCTAAGCCCTGCGGTATATTTATCAAGCTCTTCCTAAGCCTCGCAAGCGTGATTATCAAGCCTGAACCGGGCGAGATAGCAAAATTCACATGGGTGACGAATTATTAGCCTCAAAAGGACTTTATCAATTTGTGATCAAGATGTTTGTTGCGTTGAATCACAGGCGGATATATATGAGGCGCAGAATCTAGCCCTTAGGCGCGGTTTAATACGCTCTACCAAGAGGGTGACAGAGTTTGGAGGTTTTATGGCAAAGGCAAAATCGAAAACGAAGGCGAAAACAAAAAGAGTAGTCAAAGTGCCGGCAAATTATAAGCCAACGGACGAAGAAAAGTTCATGTCTCCGAAAATGCGCGAATATTTCCGCCAAAAGCTCTTGGCGTGGAAGGCGGATATTGTCGAGCAAACCCGCGAAACAGTTGCTTTTTTGCAAAAAGAGAATGTCTCACATCCTGATCCGGCTGATACGGCTGCGGCCAATGCAGACCGCCAGCTAGAATTACGTACACGCGACCGCCTGCGTAAATTGGTCAACAAAATCGACAAAGCCTTAGCGCGTGTAGAAAATGGCACTTACGGCTATTGCGAGGAAACGGGCGATCCGATCCGTGTGGGACGCTTAGAAGCCCGTCCCATCGCGACATTGTCTATAGAGGCCCAAGAAATGCATGAGCGTGGAGAACGTACCCGCGCGGGCTAGAGGTTTTCTCGCGGGCCAGTGGCTTCTAGCTTTTGGATTGGATCCAACCGTCCACCAGTTCTTCTAATATGATGAGGGGGACGGAGCCATTTGCGAGCACAACATCATGGAACTCGCGGATTTTGAAATCTTCGCCTAAGGCGTCTTCGGCCTTTTTGCGCAAGTCCTGAATTTTAATCATGCCGATTTTATAGGCGGTGGCTTGGCCGGGCCAGACAATATAGCGGTCAATTTCTGCCCGCACATCGCCTTCGGGATTGGGAATGTTATCCAGATAATATTGTACCGCCTGTGCACGGGTCCATTTTTTGGCATGTATGCCCGTATCGACAACAAGGCGGGCTGCGCGGAATATTTCCATAGAGAGCCGTCCGAAATCCTTATACGGGTCGGTGTAGAGGCCTAATTCTTTTGGCAGGCTTTCCGAGTAGAGCGCCCAGCCTTCTATATAGCTGGTATAACCGCCTAGAGTTCTGAATTTGGGTAGGTCTTGAAACTCTTGGGCCAGCGCGATTTGCATGTGATGGCCGGGTATGCCTTCGTGATAGGCAAGAGCCTGCATAAGATAGGTGGGTTGCTCGGCTACGTCACGCAGATTGATATAATAAGTCCCGGGCCGCGAGCCATCCAGCGCTGGTTGGTTATAAAACGCTCCGAAAGCTGTGTCCTCCCTGAAAGGTTCCACGCGTTTGACGATCATATCAGCTTTGGGTTTGGTGACGAATAAATCATCCATCATAGCTTTCATTTCATTGATTATGCTTGTCGCTTCATCAATATATTTCGCCCGTCCTGCATCCGTATTGGGATAGACAAATTGCGGGTCATTTCGCAAAAAGTCATAGAAGTCCTTTAAACTGCCCTTAAAATCGAGCTGGTCCATGATTTGCTGCATTTCGCTCTGGATGCGCGCGACTTCCTTTAGACCCAGCGCATGTATTTCGTCCGCACTCATATCGGTCGTGGTGTAATGTTTGAGGCGGCTTTGATAATAATCTGCCCCGCGCGGTAGCTTCCAGACACCGTCATCTTCGCTCGCACCTGCGGCGTGAATAGAAAACATATCTATGAGCTTTAAATAGGCCGGTTGCACATGATCGAGTAGGGCTTGACGGGCCTGATTTATCAGGGTCGATTTTTCATCCTCCGTAATATCCAGCCCGCCTATTTTGGTTTTTATGTCCGCAAATAAGGGGCTGTCCTTCCCAGTCGTGAAAGGCTCGCCGGTAATGATATTTTGGGTGGCTTGGCTAATTTTTTCATAAACGAAAAGTGGTAGGCTGATCCCGGCAGCGTATTGGGCTTGGGCACGCTCACTGTGCTGGTCCATAAATGTTGGGACGGCTTTTAAGCGGGCTATATAGGCTTGAGCATCTTCGACTTTTTCGACGTTGTGGAAATTTATTAAAAATGAAGGCAGGTCAGAATGCGGCCCACTCATATGTTGAAAGACATATTCGTGATCGGCAAATTCATGCGTGGCTAATTCGGCCTGGGTTGCAAACTCATATAACCGGTATGAGAGGCGCGTGGATGGATCGAGCCTGTCTATGTCAAAATTTGCGTGCATATCTTCAAGCCAGGCTTGGGCAAGGGCTGCGCTCTCATCCATGGCCAATTGAGAGACATCATCGAGTTTGTCTTGAGCATTTTTACGCCCCAGATAGGTTTGCGTCATGGGCGTGCGGGCCAGCTCATCCTCAAATCTAGCTTCAAACCATGCATTTACAGCCTTGCTTTGTATGTCTATTCGTTCTTGTTTCGTGACTTTTTGTTCGCCCGGATTTTGGCACCCATTTAACATACTCGCACCTAGGAGCATGCATCCGCTCACCACGATTAGCTTGAGCGTGTCTGTTTTTGTAAGCATACCTCTTTGCCTTTTGTCTTTGGGGCTATTTAAGGGGGATGTTTGGTCAAACATGTCTGTTCCTAAATAAGGGTTGCCTCTTGCGTAAGATTAGGGGCAAGTTGAGGTGTATTATCAAGTGAAAAATGCTCTTTAATTGGATTTGGGTAAAAAAGAGGGCAAATTAAAGCGATTCATTAAATCATAGGCCCCATAAGGGTTTTTATCTTCTAACCCGTCCTTTTTCTTCTAAGGTGAGATAATGGTGTTAGTGATTCGAGACGAGGAAAATTTGGACGAGAATTATAACGTCTTACCATCAAGACAAAAGGGACGCATTGGGCGTTTCTTACGCGCAGTCTTTTTTACGGTTCTGATCATCATTGTTATCGCAGCGATGTGCGTGGCGGCCTATAACGCTACGCGTTTGGGTTGGACGGCCATGGTTATGATGGGCGGTATCGGCCTTGCCGGATTTTTGGGGCTCTTATCATATTTGTCCGAGCGTCGTTCCCAAGAGAGCTTGCAGGCCCAAGCCTTTTCGCAATCCGATATTTATGTCAGCGCTTTTATGAACGGGCCAGAGCCGTCCCTCTTGGTCAAAAACGGAAAACCGTTCAAGGCCAATGAAGCCTATATGGACTTAGCCCGATCTGTTATGGCGATTGGTATTAGCGAAGCCCCCCCTTCTGTTGACCGGATTTTTGGCGCTGGAGGGAAGGAAACATCCTCTGCTATATTCCGCTTGCATCATTTACGCAGTGAGAGTGTCTCGGCAGAAGAGTATATTGATATGGTGGATGATGGCGGTGATTTAAGACGGTTTCGCCTCTTTGTAGCCCTATTGGACGATATGCAGCTCTGGCAGATTTCTGACGTAACCGATAAAACCCAAGCGCGCGCTTCGGCCCTTGTAAATGCGCCCGTGGGATTAATGACTGTTGATGAGGACGGCCATGTTTTGGCTTGTAATCATATATTAGAGCGTTGGATTGGGGTGGAGACGGGAGGAGAGCCTGACCATTTACGCGAGATAATCCAAGACAGTGCTGCCGTATTGGATGTCGAGCATGATGTTGGGCGCATAATTCGCTCAGATACACGACTGATTACGCAAAAAGGTGTTGTCACGCCCATAATTTTAACCGCCACATGGCAGATGTTAAATAATGGCGATAAAGTCGCCTCCATTGCACTTTACGGTCATTCCAGCATTGGCATGCAAGCCACTTCAAGCTTCTCGCCTCGTGTGGACGCCACAAAATCCGGTGCAGCCTTATCTGGAACGTCTTCTGCTGTCATTGCCCAATACGGTCTGAATGACGGTGTGCTCACCAATCAGAAAAATTTCTCGCAAGCGCCAATTGCCATATTAATGTTACAAGGCGAAATACTCTCAAAAGCTCTGATACGCAAAGCCAATCCGGCCTTTGAAGATATGAGCCAAGGTCTTTTTTGGCGAGATACGGCCTTTGATGAAGTTTTCGAAGATGGCTCTTTTGGTGATGATGATATGCTTGCCGCTTCTTCTGAGGGTATACCATTTGATGCGCGTTTGGCTGGCAAAGATAAAAAACCGGTCAGTGTCTATATTACCAATGACCCGGAAGACAGAACGCGCCGTTGGGCCTATCTTGTAGATATTTCCGTAAGAAAGTCGTTGGAAGACCAGCTATTACAATCACAAAAAATGCAAGCTATTGGTCAGCTCGCGGCAGGCGTGGCGCATGATTTCAACAATCTTCTAACGACGATAAGATTAAATACAGACGAGTTACTGGGCCGCCATCCGGTCGGTGATCCTTCTTATAGAGAGCTGCACGACATTAATACAACTGTGAACCGCGCAGCGGCACTGGTTAAAAAATTACTCGCCTTTTCGCGCAAGCAGACCCTACGCATGGAATTATTGAATATAACCGATACACTCTCAGACCTTTCTGTGCCTTTGCGTCGCTCTCTCGGGGAGCGGGTAAAGCTAAATGTCGTACATGGTCGGGGCCTGCCATATGTCAGGGCGGATAAAAGCCAGCTCGATACAGTCTTGCTGAATTTCTGTGTAAATGCGCGCGATGCGATGGAAGAGCAGGGCGGCGGAGAGATAAATATTTCAACCAAGGCTGTTCAGAGACGCGTGCTCGAAGAGGCGGGTGTGCAAAACATAAAAGGCCAAGAATTTATCTGCCTGTCTTTCGCCGATACAGGCACAGGCATGACGGATGAGGTGAAGTCCAAAATTTTTGAACCCTTCTTTACTACCAAAGAGCAAGGCAAGGGGACGGGGCTGGGGCTGGCGACTGTTTACGGCATTATCGAGCAATTTGGCGGTTATCTCACCGTCGATAGTGTGCTTGGGGAGGGCACGACATTTAGAATATTCCTGCCCGTTGCTGAAAAAGCTGAAAATGAGAAGTTTGAACCCGTTAAAACCCCCAAGCCTGTTTCCAAACCTGTGGACCTTACCGGGCAAGGCAATATCCTATTTGTTGAGGACGAGGTTTCTGTGCGCACAATCGCGGCCAAGACCTTGCGTAAGCGAGGTTATAATGTCGTAGAAGCAGGGGACGGGGAAGAGGCATTTGAAATTCTTGAAGACACAGAAGAGCCTTTTGATCTTATGATTTCTGATGTGGTTATGCCTGCTATGGACGGGCCGACATTACTCAAGAAAGGACGAACTTTGCTTGGTGATGCCCGGATTGTATTTATTTCGGGCTATGCGGAGGAGGAGTTTTCTGATCTCTTATCAGAGGAACCTGATGTGACATTCTTGCCCAAGCCATTTACGCTTACGCAATTAGCAGAGAAGGTGAAAGCCGAAATCGGGGATAGTTATGGAGCACTTTAAAAATACGATGAATATCGCTCGAAAATCGCGTTCTGCAAAAATTTGTTCTAATTTTGTTCTTTTTGCTTGCGCCATGAGAACAAAATATGTACACATGATTCACGGCAGTCCATTTGCAGCCGCGAAATTAACGATGATCGAAGGGCTCCGGTCATCACAGCTGGAGTATACAAATGGCCAGAAATACAACACCGTTAAAAGTCGTGGGTAAAGCCGACGAGAAAAATAAGTCCGCAGCGCTTGATGCGGCCCTAAGTCAGATTGATCGGGCTTTTGGCAAAGGCGCTGTGATGAAACTTGGACAGAAAAACAGCATGGATGTCGAAGCGGTCTCTACGGGGTCGCTCGGTCTGGATATTGCCTTAGGAATAGGTGGATTGCCGCGCGGCCGAATTATTGAAATATACGGCCCGGAAAGCTCCGGTAAAACGACATTATCTCTGCACTGCGTAGCGGAAATCCAAAAACAGGGCGGAGTGGCTGCATTTGTCGATGCCGAACATGCGCTTGATCCTGTCTATGCGGGTAAATTGGGTGTTGATGTCAATGAGCTTTTGATTGCGCAGCCAGATACGGGTGAGCAAGGATTGGAAATTGCAGATACGTTGGTCCGCTCAGGTGCGATTGATGTGTTGGTGATTGATTCAGTTGCCGCATTAACCCCGCGTGCAGAGCTTGAAGGTGATATGGGTGATAGCTTGCCGGGCTTACAGGCACGATTGATGAGCCAGGCCTTACGTAAATTAACAGGTTCAATTGCCAAATCAGGATGTATGGTGATCTTTATCAACCAAATCCGTATGAAGATTGGCGTCATGTATGGCTCGCCTGAAACCACGACGGGCGGTAATGCTTTGAAATTTTATTCCTCTGTGCGCTTAGATATTCGCCGTATTGGCGCGATTAAATATCGCGACGAAGTGATAGGAAATCAAACACGGGTGAAAGTCGTCAAAAACAAAGTCGCACCCCCTTTCCGCCAAGTTGAATTTGATATCATGTACGGAGAGGGCATTTCTAAGACGGGTGAGCTGATTGATCTCGGTGTGAAGGCTGAAGTGGTTGAAAAGTCCGGTTCTTGGTATTCTTATGGTGATGAGCGCATTGGACAGGGGCGTGAAAATGTCAGACGTTTCTTGTTAGATCATCCAGACATCGCCAATGAGATTGAAACAAAAATCCGCATGAATGAAGGTCTTATAGAAGATGAATTACTCATGCCAAAATCAGAAGAAGCCGAGCATAAGGAAGCTGATGAAGATCCGGATAATGTCAGTGCTATCGGTTTGGGGGCATAGAAAGCCAAGGTTAAAAATCAATTCCAGGCCTTTATAATCCCGAACGCGGCCTGGATTTAACCTTATAAGGTGATTTTTCCCAATATCCCATCCGAAATCATCTTATGAGACCAAAAGAGCGCTTGGCTTTGTCCGGCGCTCTTTTTATATGCAGTATACATAAATTTGCATGCATATCATTGGAAAGTGGGATATAAATCTACATGACTAGTCTAAATGAAATTCGTCAGATGTTTCTTGGATATTTTGAAACACATGACCATAAGATAGAGCGCTCAAGCCCGCTTGTCCCTGATAATGATCCGACATTGTTATTCACCAATGCAGGTATGGTGCAGTTCAAAAATCTATTTACTGGGGCTGAAACCCCGAAACACCCCAGAGCGGTAACATCGCAAAAATGCGTCAGAGCAGGGGGTAAACATAATGATCTGGATAATGTCGGGTACACAGCCCGTCATCATACGTTTTTTGAAATGTTGGGTAATTTTTCATTTGGGGATTATTTTAAAGATCAGGCAATTGAGCTTGCATGGAATCTCATCACGAAAGAATTTGGCCTTAAAAAAGACAAGCTCCTTGTCACGGTTTATCATACAGATGATGAGGCTTTTGCGCTCTGGCAGAAAATTGCAGGGCTAAGCGAAGAAAAAATAATCCGTATAGCCACCTCTGATAATTTTTGGGCCATGGGCGATACAGGGCCTTGCGGGCCGTGTTCAGAGATATTTTATGATCATGGTGCTGACATAGCTGGCGGCCCTCCGGGTTCACCTGATGAGGACGGAGATCGTTTCATTGAAATCTGGAACCTTGTTTTCATGCAATTTGAACGCTTTTCCGATGGTACGCAAACTGACCTTCCCAAACCTTCTATTGATACGGGTATGGGATTAGAACGCACAGCAGCTATTTTGCAGGGTAAGCATGATAATTATGATGTCGATCTCTTTGAAAACCTGATTAATGCTTCTACTGAGCTTACGGGGGTTAAACCAGAGGGTGAGGCAAAGTTTTCCCACCGCGTTATCGCAGATCACTTGCGCTCTTGTTCCTTCCTTATGGCCGACGGAGTTTCGCCATCTAATGAAGGCCGCGGTTATGTTTTGCGCCGTATTATGCGCCGCGCTATGCGTCACGCCCACCTTCTCGGGGCGAAAGACCCGCTCATGCATAGATTAGTGCCGAGCCTGATTGAAGAAATGGGTGTGGCTTATCCGCAGCTTGGTCGTGCTAAGTCCTCAATAATGTCTACCTTTGAGCAGGAAGAAAACCGTTTTAGAGCCACATTGGGGCGCGGAACAGCCCTGCTAGAAAAAGCTGTAAGCGATTTAAATGAAGGCGATGTTTTGGACGGAAAAACCGCCTTTAAGCTCTATGATACTTACGGATTTCCGCTTGATCTTACCCAAGACGCTTTGCGCTCTAAGGGGATAAATGTTGACATAGACGGCTTTAACGCCGCTATGGAAGTCCAAAAACAAACTGCCAAGGACGCAGGCTTTAAATCCGGTGATCTTGGCACGGATGATATCTGGCTGGCTGCGCGTGAGGCGCATGGAGCCACCGAGTTCACCGGTTATGAGGCGCTCTCATTTAAGGGACATTTACAGACTTTGGTGGTTAACGGCGAAACTACAGACAGCGCCAGTGATTGTGATGTCATGTTTGTAACGGATAAAACCCCGTTTTACGCCGAAAGCGGCGGGCAGGCTGGGGATAAGGGCTTTGCTAAATTTGAAAGCGGTGCCTCTATCGAGATTAAAGATGTCCTTAAAAAAGCGGGCGATGTGCATGTCCATATCGGTACGCTTAAAGGGAATATCGCGGCGGGTGATATAGCCAAGCTCGAGGTTGATGCGGATATTCGGGAGCGCACTAAGCGTAATCACTCGGCGACACATATTATGCACGAAGCCTTGCGCCGTGTTTTAGGAGATCACGTCACGCAAAAAGGGCAAATGGTGGACGGGGATCGTATCCGTTTTGACATTTCTCATGGCGGCGCAGTCACGACGGATGAGTTAGCCCGGGTTGAAACCGAGGTTAATGACATCATTTTACAAAACGTCGAAAGCCAGACCCAACACATGGCTCCGGAAGAAGCGATTGAGGCGGGAGCGACCGCTTTATTCGGTGAAAAATACGGGGATGTCGTGCGGGTTTTATCATTGGGTAAATCTTTAGATGCTGATAGCCAGGATTATTCTGTTGAGCTTTGCGGGGGGACTCATGTCGCGCGCACGGGCGATATTGCCTTGTTTAAAATCATTTCCGAGGGCGCGGTAGCGGCCGGGATACGCCGTATAGAGGCCGTCACGGGAACGCAGGCGCGCCAATATCTGGAGCATCAAGCGGGCCTTGCCAAGGCCAGTGCTGAAAAGCTCAAGGTCAAGATTGAAGACGTTCCCGCGCGCGTAGAAGCACTCATTGCAGAGCGTAAGTCGTTAGAAAAAGAGTTGGGCCAAGCCAAAAAGAAACTCGCTCTTGGCGGCGGCGGGGGCGGCGCAGATGTTGAAGACATTGGCGGGGTGAAATTTATCGGGCGTGTTCTGGACGGTGTGTCCGGCAAGGACCTGCGCGGTATGTTAAATGATCAACGCCAAGCTATAGGGTCTGGCATTGTGGCATTAGTTGCCAAAGATGGCGAGAAAGTCGCCGTGGCTGTTGCTGTAACCCCTGATTTGACGGATAAGTTTTCTGCTGCGGAATTGGTCAATAAAGGTGCCGAGAAGGTCGGTGGGCGCGGGGGCGGTAAGGCCGAAATGGCGCAGGCTGGCGGAAATAATGTTGCGGGGGCGGATGATGCGCTGGCGGCTATAAAATCCGCACTTACCGCATAGGCCTAGGTCGATATGGCGGCGGACACCCTGAATTATGTAGAATTGCCCGCAACCGATATGGCAAAAATGAAAGCCTTTTACACACAGGCTTTTGGATGGCGTTATCAGGATTATGGCCCGCATTATGCCGCCTTTATTAATGCCGGACTTGATGGGGGATTTGACGGGGCTTCTGATAGGCAGCCTTCTAAGAACGGGCCATTGATTGTGCTGTTATCTCAAGACCTGGAGGCCAGTCTGGCGCGCGTGATTGAAGCCGGCGGGCTTATAACTGTACCCATTTTTTCGTTTCCAGGCGGGCGGCGTTTTCACTTTACTGATCCCAGCGGAAATGAACTGGCCGTGTGGAGTAAAATTGATGAGGGCTAAAGATCTATGGGGCTAAAGTATATTCTGACCCGTTTTTTCCCAATCCTTTAAGAAGGCGGCCAGTCCTTTATCCGTCAAGGCGTGGCTGGATAATTTACGAATAACATCGGGCGGGGCGGTCATAACATCAGCCCCGACTAAGGCGCAATCGCGCACATGATTAACATTACGAATAGAGGCCGCGAGAATTTCTGTCTCAAAACCGTAATTGTCATATATCGTACGAATATCTTCTATGAGTTCCATGCCGTTTAGGGCCAGATCATCAAGCCGTCCGATAAAGGGCGATATAAATGTCGCCCCGCATTTTGCCGCGAGCAGTGCTTGATTAGGCGAAAAACATAAAGTTACATTGGTCGGAATATTATCTTTGGAAAAAGTGTTGCAGGCCTTTAGCCCGTCCATTGTCAGAGGCAGTTTAATACAGACATTATCGGCAATTTTGCGAAGTTCTCGGCCTTCCTTAATCATAGTGTCATATTCGGTCGAGACGACTTCTGCGCTCACTGGCCCCGAGACTATCTTGCAGATATCTTTAATGACAGTTTTAAAGTCGCGTCCTGATTTTGCAATAATAGACGGATTAGTCGTCACCCCATCGACAAGGCCAATATCATTTAGCTCGGAAATCTGGTCCAGATCAGCGCTATCAACAAAAAACTTCATAGGGAACTCCAATAAAAGGGGCGACTCAGCCTTAGCTCTGTTAACATATGCTATGTCGGTGAAAAACGTACAAGTCCTGTTTCCGGTAAATATACCCGGAGCCTTCGATTATTCGGTGCCGCCGGGTCTAGTTTTGTCCCGTGGGGATATAATTTTTGCCCCTATTGGCAAACAGGTAAAGCTCGGCGTCGTCTGGAATGTCGTGGAACCCGTGGGGGATTCCAAGGCCCAACGTAACCTCAAGGAGATTATCTCGGTTAAACCTTGTCCTGCCTTGCCCAAAGTCATGCTTGATTTTGTCGATTGGACGGCGCGGTATAATTGTGTTTCTCCCGGTCTGGTTTTGCGTATGGTCTTGCGCTCCTATAAGGCGCTTGATCCCAGCCCGCTTGTGACCCAATTTCGGCCTAGTGGCACTATGCCAGCAAAAATGACGTCTGCCAGAGAACGTATATTAGAACTTGGCGGGCCGTTTCCGGCGCGTGCCAGTGATATTGCCAAACGCAGCGGGGTCGGGACGGGCGTGATTAGAGGGTTTGAAAAGGCAGGCGGGCTTATTGCCGAGACTTTGCCTGTGGATGCGCCTTTCGCCAAAGTCGATACGGACAAGCAAGCTAGTATTGAGTTGACGCCCGCCCAAATAAGCGCAGCTGAGCAGCTTATCACGCAGCTCGGGCGAAATGATTTTAATGTCAGCTTATTGGACGGTGTGACGGGGTCAGGTAAAACGGAAGTCTATTTTGAGGCCGTTGGGCGCGCTTTGGAAGAAGGCGGGCAGGCGCTCATCCTAGTGCCTGAAATCGCCTTGACCCAAGCGGGTTTGTCCCGTTTTGAGCAACGCTTCGGGGTGCAAGCGGCTGAGTGGCATTCCAATATGGGAGATGTGGCGCGTCGGCGCGTGTGGCGCGAAGTGGCTTACGGACGGGCGCAATTAGTGGTCGGGGCGCGATCAGCGCTTTATCTCCCGTTTCCCAATTTACGTTTAATCGTCGTGGATGAGGAACATGACAGTTCCTATAAACAGGAAGAAGGCGTGATTTATAATGCGCGCGATATGGCCGTGGTAAGGGGAATGGTCGGGAAACACACTGTCGTTCTGGCATCTGCCACGCCTTCGCTAGAGAGCTTACATAATGCCCGAACGGGTCGCTATGCTCATATAACTTTACCCGAACGTCCCGGCTCGATTAGCTTGCCTGATATTGACCTGGTGGATTTGAAAGAACATACGCCCGATAGCGGTAATTTTCTCTCCCAGCCTTTAATTTCGGCCACGCATGAGGTCTTGTCGCGCGGGGAACAGGCCGTATTTTATCTGAACCGACGGGGTTATGCGCCTTTGATTATATGCCGGGAATGCGGGGAAAAGCTCAGATCACCCGATACGGATAGCTGGTTAGTCGAGCACCGCTCTACTGGGCGTGCCATGTGTCACAAGACGGGGTTTTCCATGAAAATGCCGACGACTTGTCCTGATTGCAAGGCGGAAGGGAGTTTAACGGCTGTTGGGCCGGGGGTTGAACGGGTTTATGAAGAGGCGCAACAACATTTCCCGCAGGCGCGGATTGAAATTTTTTCATCAGATACGGCCGGCGGGGCTGCGGCCATAAGGGAGAGATTGGCGCGTATGGCGGCAGGTGAGATTGATATTCTCATTGGTACGCAAATGGTCGTCAAAGGACATAATTTTCCAAAATTGACATTTGTGGGTGTTGTTGACGGGGATTTGTCTCTTATTGGCGGTGATTTGCGGGCTGGCGAGCGGACATATCAAACTCTTGTGCAAGTGGCGGGACGGGCAGGACGTTCTGATAAGCCCGGGCGCGCCCTTATTCAAACCCATCAACCCGAACATGAAGCGCTTGTGGCATTGGCAATGGGCGATAGAGAAGTGTTTATCTCCACAGAACTCGCAACACGGGATATGGTCGGCTTGCCGCCATTTGGTAAATTAGCTGCGGTGATTATCTCAGGGCCAGATTTGCGCCAAACCGAAGATTTGGCCAAGACATTTGTGTCCCGCGCCCCCAAAACTGAGGGAATAATGATATTAGGGCCAAGTGAGCCACCTTTGGGGCGTTTAAGGGGGCGTTTTCGCCGGCGTATCCTTGTTCAGGCTGAAAATCAGATCAATTTGTCTGCTTATATGCAGGCATGGAAAAGCCGTTTGAAAATGCCCTCGAAATACCGATTACATGTAGATATCGACCCGCAGAGTTTCATGTAGGCATATTTTTTGCATCAATCCCCGTGAGATTACAGCGTGTTTTAACTGGGGATTCGGATGCTTCTAAATAACTGGACGAATGAGCATAGTAAAAAGTTTCGAAAAGAAGCCTTT
Source organism: uncultured Caulobacterales bacterium (assembly GCA_964571595.1). Lineage (GTDB taxonomy): Bacteria > Pseudomonadota > Alphaproteobacteria > Caulobacterales > Maricaulaceae > CALCKU01. The sequence continues at coordinate 13,595 of CAZNCJ010000022.1, forward strand.
ATTGTACAACATGATATACTCAAAACAGGCCTCTTTACGGATGAGGCTTTGATAAAGCTATTGGATAAGCATCCCCGAACCCATCTCGATGTGTGTACAATGGGTCATGATGAAATGTATCCAAATAAATTTCGCACAGGGCAGGTCGAGAATATTGAGGGGCGTGTTTTACTCGAGGCCGCAAAAAAGGGCGTCATCTGGATGAACCTACGCGAATGTATGAACATTCATCCTGAATATAAGGCTGTTTTGGACCAGATGTATGGCGAATTGGCGGCTCATAGTGGCCATAAGTCCTTTAGTGCTCGCGGGGCGATATTAATTTCCTCGCCTTATGCCAAAGTGCCTTATCATTGTGACCCTACAGAGACAATCTTGTGGCATTTGCGCGGGCATAAGCGCTTTTACCTCTATCCGACAACGCCGGAATATCTACCAGACGAGGCCTATGAAAAAACGCTTTATGATTTGGACGAGGATCTTCCCTATAATAAAAATATGGAGCAGGGGGTCAAAATTTTTGATCTCACAGATCAGCAAATGATTACATGGCCGCTTAACTCGCCACACCGCGTCGAGAATGTGACACATTGTGTTTCTATCACGACAGAATATTCTTCCTTTGAGAGCAGTTTTAAAAACTCTGTTATGTATACGAATGCTTTTCTGAGAAAAAGACTGAATAGAAATGTCCGTGAATGGGCAGTCATGAGTCGCCCTGAAAAAATCGCTAAAGCCTGTATGGGTCGGGTATTACGAAAATTTGGTGTGCTTGAGGCCTATAAATCCGAGGACATTATTGATTTCAAAGTAGACGGTAGTGTCGAAGGGTTTATCAAAGATATTGCTCCTGAGATCAGAAAAGTGGCCTAAACTTAAACCTTTTCGCGTATATTCTCATTTTAAACCTTATATTGGAGGATAAGCGGACTTAAACCTGTTCGTCGCGTGATCATTTTTAAGAAAATAGGGCGTAAAATTCATAATTTTTACCTAGGCCAAAAGGTCGCATAAAAACAGGGGTTGAGGCCCCATATAACCCATGCTACACCCCGCGCGAGTTATCGCCATCGAGTCTTCAAAGTCGATGGTTTTTACAGCTAATTTATTGGCGCAACCGAAGCAAAAGCGGAACCGAATTGTGGCAGATCAGAACGTCATTACGGGTGAAATAGCAAGTCGATATGCAAATGCTCTTTATGAGCTGGCTTCGGAAGCTAAGTCATTGAAAAAAATAGAAAAAGACATGAAGTCACTCGAAACGCTTATCGTTTCAAACGCAGACTTGAGAGGCATGATCGCCAATCCGGTCTTTGCAACACTCGACAAGACAACGGCTCTGATAGCTGTCTCTAAGAAAACGAAATTAAGCCCGCTAACGACAAAATTTGTCGGGACTGTCTCAGAGAATCGCCGTTCTGATCAGATCGTCAATATATGTCGGGCTTTTATTGAACTTGCCGCCAGTAAGCGTGGTTCACAAATGGCCAAGGTTACGAGTGCTAAGAAATTATCAACACCTGAAATGTCGGCCTTGAAAGCCAAACTTAAAAAATCACTCGGCCAGAAGGTCGAAATTCAAACCAGTATTGATCCAGAATTACTCGGCGGCTTTGTTGTCCGCGTTGGATCACGTCTCTACGATAGTTCCCTTAAGACGAAACTTGAGGATCTACGCATAACCCTGAAAGAGGTTTAATCATGGATATTCGCGCTGCAGAAATTTCAAATATTCTGAAAAAACAGATTAAGGGCTTTGGCACCCAAGCCAAAATCACCGATGTTGGACAAGTTCTGTCTGTGGGTGACGGTATTGCCCGTATTTACGGCCTTGATAATGTTCGCGCGGGCGAGATGGTCGAGTTTCCCGGCGGTATTAAAGGCATGGCACTTAACCTAGAGAGCGATAATGTCGGGGCCGTTATTTTCGGCGATGACCGCGGTATTAAAGAAGGCGACACAGTTAAGCGATTGGGCGAAATTGTTGACGTTCCAGTTGGTAAAGAGCTTTTAGGCCGTGTGGTAAACCCGCTGGGTGAGCCGATTGACGGTAAAGGCCCGATTAAATCAAAAAAACGTCGTCGTGTTGATGTTAAAGCGCCAGGTATTATGCCGCGTAAAGGCGTTCACGAGCCTGTACAGACCGGTATCAAAGCTATTGACGCGCTTATCCCGGTTGGCCGTGGACAACGCGAGCTGATTATTGGGGATCGCCAAACTGGTAAAACGGCTGTGGCTGTTGATGCGATCTTAAACCAAAAGGCCGCTTTTGACGAAGACCGTGAAAATGATAAATTATACTGTATCTATGTTGTGATTGGGCAAAAACGCTCAACCGTTGCCCAGCTTGTTAAGACGCTCGAAGAAAACGGTGCAATGTCTTATTCGATCATCGTCGTCGCCTCTGCTTCAGAGCCAGCTCCTCTACAATATCTGGCTCCATTTGCCGGATGCGCTATGGGTGAGTATTTCCGCGATAATGGTATGCACGGATTGATCATTTATGATGACCTGTCCAAACAGGCTGTGGCCTATCGCCAGATGTCGCTACTCCTGCGTCGCCCACCGGGACGTGAAGCCTATCCGGGTGATGTTTTCTATCTTCATTCCCGTTTGTTAGAGCGTGCTGCGAAGTTAAATGAGGATAATGGGGGCGGTTCTTTAACAGCTCTGCCGATTATTGAAACACAAGGTAATGACGTTTCGGCCTTTATTCCGACAAATGTGATTTCGATTACAGATGGTCAGATTTTCCTTGAAACAGATCTATTCTTCCAAGGTATTCGTCCAGCCCTAAACGTAGGTCTATCCGTTTCACGTGTGGGCTCATCTGCTCAAATCAAGGCGATGAAACAGGTTGCGGGCCCGATTAAAGGTGAACTTGCGCAATACCGCGAAATGGCGGCTTTCGCGCAATTTGGTTCTGATCTTGATGCCTCTACGCAGGCTTTGCTTGCCCGTGGTGAGCGTTTAACCGAGCTTCTAAAGCAACCACAATTCTCGCCTTTGCAAGTTGAAGAGCAAGTGGCCGTTATTTATGCGGGTACACGCGGTTATCTGGACGGTATCCCTGTAAAATCTGTGCAGAAATATGAGCGCGAGCTTCTTGCCAATCTTCATTCTGAAAATGCTTCAATCCTTTCTGATATTGCCTCAAAAAAGAAGCTGACAGATGATATTGAGGGCCGTCTTAAATCGGCGCTAGATAAGTTTACAGAAAATTTCGTAGCTTAGGGCTGAAGGCTAAGGGTTAAAACAATGGCGTCTTTAAAAGATCTCCAAAACCGGATCAAAAGCGTGAAAAACACGCAGAAGATCACCAAGGCCATGCAAATGGTTGCGGCCGCGAAATTACGCAAAGCCCAAGAAGCGGCGGAAAAGTCCCGTCCATATTCTGAGCGCATTAGCGGCGTGATTGCTAATCTGGCCGCGTCTATGACTGGGGCAGGGGACGCACCAGAGCTATTAGTGGGTAACGGTAAGTCAGACACGGTTTTGCTTATTATAGCGACGGCTGATCGCGGCCTGTGCGGCGGGTTTAACACAAATATCGTGCGTAAGGCCCAAGAAGAAATTACGGCGCTAGAACGCGACGGGAAAAAAGTGAAACTCTTCCTGATTGGTAAAAAAGGCTATGACCAGCTTAACCGCCTTTATAATGACCGCGTCGTGGAATATATTTCTCTAAAAGAAGAACGTAAACTCCACGCAGGCATCGCCCAAAACATTGGCGAAAAAGTCACTACTATGTTTGAAAGTGGCGAGTTTGATGTTTGTAAGCTGATTTATTCCAAGTTTAAAAACGTCATGACACAGGAAGCTGTGGCCACCACAATTATTCCGGCCAATGCCGAGCTTGAAAATGCCGATGAGGAAATGGACGAGGCACAAGCCAGCGGCCCTGACCTTGAAGGCGCGATTTATAGCTATGAGCCTGATGAAGCCGGTATTTTACGTGTGCTCTTGCCGCGTAATATTAATACGCAAATCTTTTCGGCCTTGCTAGAAAACCAGGCAGGCGAGATGGGCTCTAAAATGACAGCGATGGATAATGCAACGCGTAATGCGGGCGATATGATTGATAAGCTGACATTGACATTTAACCGCACACGTCAGGCACAAATTACGTCTGAACTTATTGAAATTATTTCTGGCGCGGAAGCGCTTTAAGATAGCTAGAGGAAGTACTCATGGCAAAAGCAGCAGTAAAGAAAAAGGCTCCCGCGAAGAAACGCGCGCCAGCAAAGAAAAAATCCGCCGCTTCAAAGGCATCTGGACGTATTAGCCAGATCATTGGTGCGGTTGTCGATGTCGAGTTTGAAGGCAAATTGCCAGCCATTCTCAACGCGTTAGAAACCGACAACCAAGGCAATCGTCTTGTTTTGGAAGTCGCCCAGCATTTGGGGCAGAACACAGTGCGGACTATCGCGATGGACGCTACTGAAGGTTTGGTACGCGGCCAAGACGTAACAGATACAGGCGCTGCGATTACAGTGCCCGTTGGGCCAGGTACTCTGGGCCGTATTATGAACGTGATTGGAGAGCCAGTTGATGATGCTGGCCCGATCAAGACAAAGGTGAAAGCCCCAATTCATAAGGAAGCCCCGCCATTTGTAGACCAAGCTACAGAATCAGAAGTTCTGGGAACCGGGATCAAGGTTATTGATCTGCTTTGTCCTTATGCCAAAGGTGGTAAAATTGGCCTGTTTGGCGGTGCCGGTGTGGGTAAAACAGTTTTGATCATGGAATTGATCAATAATATTGCGAAGGCTTATGGCGGTTATTCAGTGTTTGCCGGCGTTGGTGAGCGCACACGTGAAGGAAATGACCTTTACCACGAAATGATCGAATCTAATGTGAACGTCGAAGGCGGCGGTGGTGATAGCCGTTGTACGCTGGTTTATGGTCAGATGAACGAGCCTCCAGGAGCGCGCGCACGTGTCGCCCTGACAGGTCTGTCTCAGGCGGAATATTTCCGCGACGAGGAAGGCAAAGACGTTCTGTTCTTCGTGGATAATATTTTCCGCTTTACCCAAGCCGGTTCGGAAGTGTCAGCGCTTCTCGGTCGTATTCCGTCTGCGGTGGGTTATCAGCCAACACTGGCTACAGAAATGGGTCAGATGCAGGAGCGCATTACCTCAACCAATAAAGGCTCGATTACATCAGTTCAGGCGATTTATGTTCCTGCCGATGACTTGACTGACCCTGCGCCAGCGACATCATTTGCCCATTTGGATGCGACAACCGTTCTTAACCGGGCTATTTCTGAAAAAGGTATTTATCCGGCTGTTGACCCGCTTGATAGTACCTCGCGTATTCTAGAGCCGCGTACGGTTGGAACTGAGCATTACGAAACAGCGCGTATGGTGCAGGAAATCTTGCAGCGTTATAAATCTTTGCAAGATATTATCGCGATTTTGGGCATGGACGAACTTTCAGAGGAAGATAAGCTTACAGTGGCGCGTGCCCGTAAGGTTGAGAAGTTCCTGTCCCAGCCTTTCCACGTTGCTGAAATCTTTACCGGCTCTCCCGGATTGCTTGTGCCGCTGGAAGATACAGTGCGCTCATTTAAAGGTCTGTGCGAGGGTGAATATGATCACTTGCCAGAACAAGCCTTCTATATGGTTGGCGGAATTGATGATGTGATCGAAAAAGCCGCTAAAATGGCAGCCGAAGCAGCTTAAATTGGAAAAGGCTCTGGATATCAAGGACTGTGTTAATACGCATTGTCCTTGGTCTGGAAAGCCTGTTTCAAGCGACGCCCTCACACTCTATAAAGATCATATTGTAGGGTTTTGTAATACGGGATGTCGCGATAAGTTTGAAAAAGCTCTGGGTCATTTTGATGGCCATATAGGAGAACAAAATGGCGGATAAATTAAACTTCTCACTCGTATCGCCTGAGCGTGAATTATTCTCTGGCGAGGTCGATCAGGTTGACGTTCCCGGCACAGAAGGTGATTTGGGTATATTGCCAAACCATAGCCCGTTAATGGCGGCTATCCGTACGGGGTCTATCACGGTTCACCAAGACAGCCTACAGACACAATATTTCATTCAAGGTGGATTTGCCGATGTGACGCCTGCGGGTTTGACCATATTGGCAGAAAAAGCCTTGCCGATTGACGAGCTTAATGCAGAAATGATCAAAGAGCTGATGGCTGAAATTGAAAAAGATCTTGAGCAGCAAGAAGGCGAAGCCGCACTTGCCGCACAACAAAACCTCGCGAGTTTGAAAAATATTTCAAACCGCTTTGATAATTTCTACCACTCATAACATATGGGCGATAAGCAGCAAATATCCGGCAAGGTTATTTCTGTTTCTTCTGATACTCGTCACAATTTTTCAAAGACTATAAAACCTGCAATTTCCTTGATTGCGGGTTTTGGTGTTGAAGGTGATGCTCACGGTGGAAAGACCGTTAAACATCGGTCTCGTATTGCCAAAGATCCCACGCAACCGAATTTACGCCAAGTCCATCTCATTCACTCAGAACTTTTTGATGAAGTGGCTACACAAGGTTTTGATGTGAAACCCGGGGATATGGGAGAAAATATAACGACGATTGGAATTGATCTATTAAACCTACCCCGAAGTACGCGGTTACATATAGGATCAGAAGCGATTATAGAAATTACAGGCCTGCGTAATCCTTGTTCTCAAATTGATAAGTTTCAAAAAGGACTTCTCAAGGCCTGCCTAGATAAGGATGATGATGGACATTTAATCCGTAAGTCAGGGGTCATGTCGATTGTCATTAAAGGCGGAACGATTACCAAAAATGATAGGATTAAAGTTATGCTGCCTGAGGGCGAGCACAAACCGCTGGACGTCGTATAAACCCAGAGCTGCGTTTAAGCCTTTTTCGAAGTTTCTTCTAATTGAGTTTCCATCGCATTATCGGCTTTTGTAAAGCGTGCAGTCCTTTCCTCTTTGGTCGTGACCATCATAAAGATGACCAAACCTGCAATCCCGAAAAAAGCAGCTAAGAAAAAGGGGGCACCCGGTACATATGGAATATTGGTTTCTGTAATAGGATGCAGGAACATTTGAGTGATATTGTCAGGGAATGTGACTATACCTGTTTCTGTCTTCAGGTCTTGATTGCCAAAATACCAAAACATGCCGGCCATAGCGAAAGGCCCTATCATAAGGGCGAGGCCTTGGGCGGCACCAATCGCGCCTTGTAATTCGCCTTGCTCACTCTCAGATATGCGCGAGCTCATCATATTTGTAAGGGACGGGTTATAAAGTCCGGCAAAGGCAGCAAAGGGGCCAGCGGCATATATGATCCACCCTTTATCTGCGCTGCCCATCATGGAGTAAGCCATGATAGCTGATAACATACCTATCATTGCGGCCCAAAACATGCCGACCTTGGGAATGATGATACGAATAAGCCCGCCTTGAACTATCATACTTGCAACACCAAATGCTCCGAGCGAAAGACCGACATCCCCAGATGTCCAGCCCAAGCCTTCCATGGTCGAGAAGGCATAGGTTGTCGGATAAACCGTATGGGCGATGGCCATTAAAAAGAGAACAAAGATAAGGCTTCTGACGCCTTTGATGCGGCCAAGTGATTTAAGCGAACCAAAGGGGTTTGACCGTTTCCACTCAAATGCGCGTCTTTTGTCTTGTGCCAGAGTTTCGGGTAAGAAAATAAACCCGTAAATGACATTAAGCAATGAGAGAACACCTGCGGCCAGAAAGGGAGCTCTTGGGCCAAAGCTGTCCCCAATCAACCCGCCTATAACGGGGCCTAACATAAACCCAACCCCGAAAGAGGCCCCGACGAGTCCGAAATTTTGCGTGCGTGTTTCAGGCGGGCTAATATCGGCGATATAGGCATTAGCCGTGGTAAATGTCGCCCCGAAAGCCCCTGCGATTGCGCGCCCAAAAAACAAAAAGGCTATGGTCGGCGCGAGACCCATTATAAAATAGTCAATGGCAAGTCCGAATAGGGACAATAACATGACAGGGCGGCGACCAAACCGATCTGACAATCCTCCGACTATTGGCATGCAAATAAATTGGAAGAGGGCGAAGACAAAGGTTAGCCACATGCCGTAAATGACGGCTTCATTATTCGGCAGGCCTGTTAGCTCTTTGAGGAGTTCTGGCAGCACAGGTATCATAATCCCGAAGCCAATAGAGTTTATCATCACCGTGATTAAGACAAATATCAATGCGTTTTTATTATGAACCCTTTTTGTCATATCTGCCAGCTACGCTATAGGGCTGGCTTTGCAAAGGCGGAAAATGTGACGACCAGCTCTTCATAAACTTTGCGTTTAAACGGTATGATCAAATCCGGAGTCTCTGAGAGATGTCCCCAACGCCATTCTGAAAACTCTTGGGGCGGGTGTGCTTTGAGGTCAAAGCCCTGATCATGGCCGTTGAAACGATAGGCAAACCAGTGTTGCTTTTGCCCCAGCCATTGTTGTTTGTTGCGTTTTACTTGATATTCTTTCGGGTATTTATATGTCAGCCAATCCTGCGTTTGCCCTAATGGGGTGAGCAAGGCTACGTCAACGCCCGTTTCTTCCCAAGCCTCGCGCAGAACAGCTTTTTGAGGCGTTTCGCCAGGGTCAATACCCCCTTGGGGAAATTGCCAACAGTGCGGGCCGTCATGACCCAGCCTTTTGCCGAGCCAGACCTGACCTTGTGAATTAAACAGTATTATCCCGACACACGGCCGGTATTGCGCTATCTCCGTCATCTTATTTGGCTCGAAGAAGCAGGCACGAGTACCAGACCTTTATCGTCAAGTGTAGTCAGCCAACTTTGTAAGCTCCGTATGGTTTCAGGAAAGGCAAATCCAATACCTATAGGCGTTTGCCCTGCGCTTGCGCGGGCTTGAAGCCGGGATAGCTCTGCAGTTATCGCGCTCGCCTCTGCGGTGTTATCAATGATATTATAGGCCTGTGTGAAAGGTAAATTCGCGCTTTGGGCAACGATGGGCAGAGAGGGGGCAGAACTTGCCCCGTCAAAATAAAAGCCAAGGCCTGACTTTTTGAGATGATCAAAAAAGGGCACGACCTTGTCTGTGCGGTTTAAGAACTTATCGCCATTATAATTCGTCAGGGCAAAATAACCATGCGCACGGCTAAGCAACCAATCCAGATTGCGTAAATTATCCGCTGTGTTGGCACTCACGCGCATAGCACGGCTCGCGCCGGCTTCAGCGCTATCAAAGACTTCCGATTCCATAGGGATTTCTAGCAAAACCTCATGTCCTTTTACGCGGGCTTTATTTATCCAGCTTTGCAGGCCGGGTGCATGTGCGGCAAAAGAGAGCGTTATATTAGCAGGCAAATTATCAATAGCAGTTTGGGTCAGCCTTCTATTAATACCCAGGCCGCCAATAATGATACTGACGGGGTTGCCTACAACCGATTGTTCTTTCGGGCGGGCATAATGCGTATGCGGGCTTAGGCCTTGGGCATTTGGACCAGGCGCGGGGCCAAAGGCGGTCTGTCTGCTCAGCCCGCCAATAGGGGCAGGTGGCAGGCTCACGGCGGGGGTTATAACCTCCCCGTTAATAATGAGGGCCCCGCGCGGGGCGGGTCGTGTTGCGGTAGTATCTAGCTCTGGCTCTAATAGATCAGGCACACCCACCAAGCTGTTATTGGCGTCATTATTGATAGGATTTCCAAGCGCATCCACTTCTGGGGTTTTTAAAGAATTTTCGTTCGAACTTCCCAGACTGCCAAGCAATGTTTCTGTCGGATTAATATTATTCGGGACATCGCCCTCTAAGAGATCGGGCAGCGCACTGGCACTCCCTGCGAGACTGTCAGATTGTGGGGGCAGGGGTTGTGTTTCGACTTGGACAATGCCCTTTGGTACAGCATCTGTCTCATTCCCGAAAGATTTCAGAAAGGCCCATCCCCCAATAGCCAAGAACATCAATGTCGATAGTGCCCAGAATAAATGTAACCAAATTGAAGGTAATTTAACAGGTTCTCGACGTTTGACCCGAGCATGTAGATTTTGCGGTGAATCAGACATGGGCCTGTTTAGACATGTTTGTTACAGACGTCCATATCTGTGATGACAAACGCCAAGCTAAACACTCTAGGTAATGTGGGGATGACTATCGTTTGTTTTGCGCTGTGATCAGTGTTTTATAGCGCGAGCTTTTGAGTAGTGTGACAGCTTGGCGTAATTGATAATCCTCATCTGCAGGCCAATCTTCGGGGGGATAATCTACCTTTGTGTGCACTTCTTTATAATCCGTATCATCCGGATTAGTTAGGGCATTGGGCAGGCTGTCCTCGCGGAAGCGTTTGCGGATTTCTCCTGTATCGGGCCGCGCCGCGACTAATACATCCGGTAAAATACCACGCCCCTGAATGGATATACCCGATGGAGTATAATAGCGTTGCGTCGTTAAACGTAAGGCCCCGCCACTATGCTGTAAGGGGATAACTGATTGCACCGAGCCTTTTCCAAAAGAGCGCCGGCCTAGAATAATAGCCCGCCCGCGATCCTGTAAGGCACCTGCCACAATTTCTGCTGCTGAGGCTGAACCGCTATTTATCAACACAACAATAGGCATGTCGGGAAAGAGATCGCCCCGTTCAGCGTTATAGCGTTCTGTATCATCGGCCTCCCGACCTCGCGCAGATAACACCTCGCCTCCGTCTAAGAAAAAGCCTGAAATTTTTACGGATTGATCGAGCAAGCCACCACGGTTCCCACGCAGGTCAATAACAAGACCGGGTAATTTCCCGCCCATTTCTGTCTGTAGAGTTTCTAAAGCATGTTTAAAGTCTTTATCGAGGCGTGGGTGATTAAAGGTTTCGATAAAGATATAGCCGACATTTTGTTCCACACGGTGGCGTACAGCTCTGCCCTGTATGACTTCACGAATTATGGTGATGTCTCGCGGAGCTTTATTTGGGCTTAAAACGGTTACTGTAATCGGATCACCAGCAAGACCGCGCATGCCTTCTACGGCTTGGTCGAGGGTTTTACCGAGAACTTTTTCGCCTTCAACAGCCGTAATATAATCGCCGGATTTAATACCGGCTCGGGCCGCAGGAGCATCCGGATTGGCATAGTTAACTTTCACAAGCCCGTTTTCCAATGTGACCTCTATACCAAGGCCGCCATATTCTCGTCGGGATGATTTTTGTTGTTCCTGAAAGTCATCCTTGGGAACATAATGAGAGTGTGGATCGAGGGATTCAAGGGCGCCATTAAGGGCGTCTTCGATAAGATGTTTGTCCTCGACATCGACGACATAATTATCACGAACTATTGAAAATACATTGGCAAAAAGATGTAGTTTTTGCAAAATTTCAGTATTGTCATCAATGTCCGTCTTTGCGCTGACAAGAGACAGATTTATCAATGGCGTGAAAAGCACAAGTAACGCGCTCAAGCCAATAAGTCTTATTCGCTGACTAAATTTTTGCATTTTGCGACCTGAGTTAAACTAATCAAGAATGCCTATCCTGCGACCTCTGCAAGACGTTCTGCGTAAGTACCGTTTTTCAAAATTTCGATAGCTTTTTTCAACTGGTAATCATCTTCAATCTCGAAATCCTCTGGAGGATAGTCGATGACTAATTCGGTTTCTTCTGTTTCCTCCTTTTCCGCATCGCTTTCATTTGCAATGGAGTTGAGAAGATCGGATTCACGTCTGATTTTGCCCTTTGCCTTATCCTCAGGAACGGCAGAGACAGCAATATCTGGGTCAATGCCGGTCCCTTGAATAGAACGACCAGCCGGTGTGTAATAACGCTCTGTCGTCAGGCGGAGCGCCCCGTCTCGACCACCTCGCAGAGGAATGACGGATTGGACAGAGCCTTTACCAAATGAGGTCATGCCGATAATAAGCCCGCGACCGCGGTCTTGTATTGCCCCAGCGACAATTTCAGAAGCCGAAGCCGCTGCTCCGTCAATAAGCACGATCAGAGGCACATTTTTGAAAATTTCACCGCGCTGAGCATTATAGCGCTCAGTGTCATGTGCTTGACGTCCGCGGGTTGAAACGACCTCGCCGCCATCCAGAAATGCGCTGGAGACTTGAACTGACTGATCAAGTAATCCGCCCGGATTTCCGCGTAGGTCTAGAATAAGTCCCGGGATTTTTCCGCCAAATTCTTTTTTCAGGGCATTCGCAGAATCAATTAAGGAGTTGTTTGTCTTCTCATTGAACTGGGAAATGCGCAAATATCCGACCCCGTCCTTGATCTCATGCTTAACGACTTTGCGTTTAATAATCTCGCGTACCATCGTGATTTCGAGCGGGTCTTCGCCTTCGCGTATCACGGTGAGTGTAATGGGCTCCCCCGGCTTGCCGCGCATTAGATCGACAGCCTCTGATAAGCTCAGACCGACAATGCTTTTGCCGTCAATTTCAGTAATAAAGTCACCGGATTTAACACCTGCCCGTTTTGCGGGTGTGTCATCAATGGGCGAGACAACTTTTACAAACCCTTCCTCTGTCGTCACTTCCATACCCAGACCACCATATTCACCACTTGTAGAGGTTTGGAGGTCACGGAAATTATCAGGACTGACATAGCTGGAATGTGGGTCCAGCGATTGAAGCATGCCGTTAATGGCTTCCTCGATCAATTCACTATCATCAAACGTGACAACATAATCTTCACGTACTCTTGCCAGTACGACCGCAAAAAGCTCTAATTGTTCAAATGTATCAGAGTTTTTCGGACGCTCTACGGCAATGGCTGTGTTTTCCTGACTTGCAAAGGCAAACAGGCTAACGGCAGCTATAGTGCCGAGTACGGGTAGAAAATATTTCATATTTTGCGACTCCTTAACGTCCAATTGACGCCGCGTTATTTCGTGTAGTCTAGCGGGGTAAAATGTCCCTGACTAGTCTTGCATGTGTAGAATGACTTAATTTTGATATTTTCTTCATCTCACAAATTTTCTGACTATTGAGACTTTGCAAAATGAGTGCCTATCCAGGGTTTAGGGTTGAGGGGGCGACCATTTTTTCTAAATTCTAGGTAAAGCTCGCCTTTTTGGGCAAGATTTGAAGGCATACGGCCCACAGGCTCTCCGATTTTTAACTTATCGCCAGTGTCGACATAAATATCACCAAGCCCCGTGAGCAGTATGAAATAATCGTCACCGACATTTAATATGACGACATTTTCATAATTCTTAAACGGGCCGGAAAACTCCACTCGCCCGTCAAAAGGCGCAATGACTTGCGCCCGCGCCGAAGTTCTATAGCTAAGGCCTTTATGATTTTGCCCATATGATTTTACGAGTTTACCCGTAACAGGCGCGCGTAATGTACCGCGGGCTTTGGCAAAGTCTGAACGAAAGCTATTCGCGCTTTTGTTGGGACGGGAATTTGAGGCTGTTTTGTTCTTGTGAGGTTTTAATCTGGGGCGCACCTCTTGGGGTGAGCGTTTTAAGATGATGGTTTTCCCGGGCTTAACGCGTGGAGCCACACCTTTAGCCTGACTTTCAAATCTGGAAATCAGCTCTCGGAGGTCCTCGGCCTCAGATGCCAATTGTTTAGCCTTGGCCTGCTCTTGACGTGTCTTGGACGATATGGACTTCTTGAGCGTGCTTTTTTTCTGCACCAGAGATTTAATCTGTTTGCGCTTTTTAAGTAAGGCCGTTTCCGTGCTGGCCAGTTTTTTTTGCTGTTTTAGAGTGCGCCGCTCAAGGGTTTGTATGTCTTGGAGCTGCGAGCTTAGATTATCAGCTTTGACTTGCAAGTCCTGACTAATAACGGACATGAGGTGGTGGGTACGTACACTATCCAAGGGGCTTGTTTGCGAACCCATAAATTGCGGTGGCGGAGTGGCCTGTATGGATTGCAATGACCCCAATAAGGTGATTAAGGCGTTGCGGTCTAAGAAGAGTGCTTCTTTTATGTCGTTTTCTGTCCCTTGAATATCTTTGAGTTCATTTTCGATTTTATAGACCTGTTTTTCATGGGCCGCTGTCTCGCCAGCGGTTTTAATCAGGTCTTGTTGTAACTTTTTGAGATCTTTTTCTAAGGCCCGGTTTTGCTTGCTGAGTTTCTCCGTGTTTTCCTTGGCGGCTTTCTGGGCATCTTCCAACTTATCTAAAGCCTCCGGGTTTATTTCACCGGTCAGAGGCGTTTGTGCCAGAGTATTGCCTATTCCAATCCCGCCATAAGCCAAGATGAGAAGTGCGCGCAAACTTATGTGTGCAAATCGAAGCATGGCTTATCGCTTTAAGGTGATTTTATTCTCGGTGATAGGGGGTAGATGCTAAAATTGACAAAGCACGGTAAACTTGCTCGGCCAGCATGACCCGCACTAATTTATGTGGCCATGTCTGCGAACCTAAGGCCCAGTTCGTGAGGGGGCTTGGTAAGGCGTCTGGTTCAAATCCGTCCGCGCCGCCTATAACGAAACTGACCTGACGATAGCCCTCATCACGCCAGCTTGCGATCTGGGCGGCGATCTGTGGCGATGTCAGGGTTTTACCGCGCTCATCTAAAATAACATAATGGTGTGCGGATTTATCGGAATTGGGCGGGAGTAAAATTTCGGTTTCCGCCTTGCGCGATTTAGCCCCCCTCAAATCGACTTGCTGTTCCTGGATCTGGCTTATGCCGAGATTTCGCGAAAGGCGCTGTGCCCGTTCAATATAATCATCTACCAATTCGCGTTCCGGACCTTTGCGTATAACCCCGCCGGCGCGTAAAATAAGTTTCATGAACAATCAGTGCGCAAGGACTTAGTCTTGCACTTCATAAGCACCTACAGATTGCAGGCTTTCGGGTAGGGGTACTGACCATATTTTTTCGAGGTTATAAAAGGCTCTGACTTCGGGTTTGAAGATGTGCAAAATCACATCTCCCGCATCAATTAAAACCCAATCTGAGGCTTCTAGACCTTCAATGCCCATATCCTTTTGACCATCCGCCTTTAAGGCGCGGATGACATAATCAGCAAGCGCATTTACATGGCGATTAGAGCGCCCAGAGGTCACGATCATATAATCGGCAACTGAGGACTTTTCGCTTATGTCTATAGTGATAGTATCTTGCGCAGAGTTTTCTTCTAAATTTGCAAGTATGAGGTCCGAGAGGGCTTTCGCCGCGTCTTTTCCGGGAGCTGGCGCCGTAGCGTTGGCAAGGCTTTTTGTAGTCAGGGTAATCTCCATTCTCGATTCTGACATCTCTATCCTAACATAGTTTTTATTTATTCACCATGAGGGATTTTAAGATTATGACTTTTTGTTCTATGCCCTGATGGCGGTTGAAGACAGAGGATTTAAAGGCGGAGTTAAATAGGTCCAAGCCGGAGCGTGACTAAAGGCCAGTAATTTTGCATCTGCTTCTGCAAGACGGGCATGGCTGAATTGACGGGCAACACGGCCAAGGCGGGGCCGGATATTATCGCGTGCGTTTTTTCCAGGTCTGGAGATAATAGCAATCGGCACAGTTTTCAGAATACCTTGCCAATCCTGCCATTTAGGCAGTTGCAGAAAATTATCCGCGCCCATTAAAAACACAAATCGGTTTTGTGGCCATTTTTGACGGGCACGTTTGAGCATATCAATAGTGTAATGCGTTTGGAAATCCCGCTCTATATGACTAATCCGCATAGAAAAGGGCAGGTTAAGCTGTTCTACGGTTTTGACGCGTTGCTCATAAGCGGGCTGGGTGGGTTTGAGAGGGTTTTGCGGGCTGACAATCCACCAGATTTGATCAAGCCCAAGTCGGGATATCCCGCATTGCGCCACATGCATATGCCCGGCATGGGCCGGATTAAACGTGCCTGCCAGCAGGCCTATGGAGAGGCCGTTATGCGTTGCCATAATGTTTGATGACCCCATATTGTGAGGGTAGGTCAGTTCGCGAAATCATGGCCGTGTGTGACCTTTACCGCGCACTGTATATTTATAAGTGGTGAGATGTTGCGCCCCGACAGGGCCGCGTGCGTGCAGGCGGCCTGTTGCAATACCTATCTCGGCCCCAAAGCCAAATTCGCCTCCATCGGCAAATTGTGTCGAGCTGTTATGCATGACAATGGCACTATCGACATCACGTAAGAACCTCTCGGCGATCTCGGCTTTTTGCGTAATGATAGCATCGGTATGCCCGCTGCCATAATGCTCGATATGATCAAGAGCGGCGTCAATGCCGGAGACAGTTTTAATGTTTAAAATCGCGGCGAGATGTTCTGTGAAATAATCCGCATCACTTGCAGGCTTTATTCCTGAATGGGCTTTGCACGCCAGTGCGTCCCCGCGTAGCTCGCAACCCGCATCAATGAGGGACTGCGCAAGATCAGGTAAAGCTTTGGGCGCTATCTCACTGTCGATCAATAAGGTTTCAGTAGAACCGCAAACACCCGTTCTGCGCAGTTTGGCATTGAGTAAAACCTCACGGGCCATTTCCAGGTCAGCCTCTGCGTGAATATAGCTATGACAGAGCCCTTCCAGATGGGCGAGGACAGGAACGCGCGCGTCATTTTGAACACGCGCTATCAAGTTTTTCCCGCCTCGCGGGATGATAAGATCTACAGTTTGGTCTAGCCCGCCTAAAAGTAAGCCGACAGCGGCGCGGTCTGTCGTATTGATTAATTGTACGCTGTCTTTGGGTAAGCCTGCTTGCTCTAGCCCGCGCGAAAGAGCGGCATGTATAGCGCCGCTCGAATTTTGACTCTCCGAGCCTGCGCGTAAAATACAGGCATTGCCAGACTTCAAGCATAGCGCACCAGCATCGGCTGTCACATTTGGGCGGCTTTCATATATCATCCCGATGACACCAATAGGCACACGGACTTTGGAAAAGTTCAGGCCATTGGGTTGGGCCCAGCTATCATCGGTTTGACCAACAGGGTCGGGCAGGGCGGCTATGTCTTTTATGCCTTTAGCGATAGAGGCGACGCGGTCCGCATCGAGCTTTAATCTATCGAGCATGGCCGCTGAGAGCCCCTTTTGCTCGGCAAGGGTCATATCTTTTGCGTTTGCGCTCAATATGTCCGCTTGCGCGGTCTCGATCTCGCGGGCCATAGCTTCAAGCGCCGCGTTCTTCGTTTCAGTTGAGGCCAGACGTAAGCTGCGTGCTGCCGCGCGTGCGTTCGCACCCAAGCTGTTCATATAATTTTTGAGGTGTGTTTCGTCCATTACATATCCACCATATTGTCCCGATGTATAACCGCATCCCCGTTATAATAGCCAAGGGCCGTCGTTATATCACCTGATTTTAATCCCTGAATTTTTGCGACATCAGTCGCGCTATAGGCGCTTAACCCGCGCGCGATTTCGCGTCCTGAAAAGATGATTTTCACCGCATCACCTTTGTTAAACTCGCCTGAAACAGAGCTTATGCCTGCGGCCAGTAGGCTTTTGCCATTTCCTAAGGCTGTTGCGGCGCCTGCATCTATCTCTATAGAGCCGTTTGGCTTTAAGCTGGCTTTTATCCAATGGCGTCTGGCATTTAACGGGCTGTCTTTGGCTTGAAACCAGCTCGATTTCGCCCCTTGTTTTAAACGCTTGATAGGGTGCGCGGCGGTGCCGTCCATAACACACATATGGCAACCCGCTTCATTGGCGATTTGGGCTGCGAGTAATTTTGTCGCCATGCCGCCCGAACCCATCTGAACGGATTGGTTTATCCCGCCGCCCATAGACAGAATGTCTGCGCTAAGCTCTGTGATGAGAGGGATGTGCTTAGCGTCTTGGCTTTGGCGCGGATCAGCGGTGTATAGTCCGTCAATATCTGAGAGCAATATCAGCGTATCAGCACCCAACATTTGGGCTGTGCGCGCTGCCAGCCTGTCATTATCTCCGTAGCGGATTTCATCAGTGGCTACAGTATCGTTTTCATTGATGATCGGGACTGTGCCAAGGGCCAGTAATGTCTTAAGTGTTGAGCGGGCATTTAATCCACGCTGTCTGTTTTCAGTATCATTCAAGGTAAACAAGGCTTGGGCGGTCATGATATCATGTTTGCCCAAGGCCTGTGCATAGGCTTGGGTAAGTTGTGACTGACCTGTCGCGGCGCAGGCTTGTTTTTCTGATAAAGAGAGTTTTCGCGTTGATAGGCCGAGCATTTGCCGTCCAATCGCAATCGCGCCAGACGATACGATCACGACCTCAATGCCATCCGATTTGAGTACGGCGATATCGTCACACAGACTTTGCAACCAATCTGTGCGAATACCAATCTGTTTATCGACCAGCAGGGCCGAGCCGATTTTAACAATGAGGCGTCGGGACGGTGTGAATGGATTTAAGGCTGCCATCCGCTCGTCTCGTTTATGTCCTTATCTGGATTGGCCAGCTTATCTTGGGCTGCCTGTCTGATTTCAGCCTCAACCATGCGTCTTTTGGCGACATGTTGATAGACGGCCGAGAGAACGGGGCGCAGACCTTGTCCTGCCACACTTGAAATTGGCAGGGGTGTATGGCCGCAAACCTTCGCGACAGCTTGCGTAGCATTTTGTATATGTGCTTCGTCAAGTGCGTCGCATTTGGTCAGGACTACAATTTCGGGCTTGTCTTCCAGCCCTTCATCATAATTGATCAGTTCCTGCCGGATGGTCACATAATCAGCAGCCGGGTCTTCGACAGAAGCGTCTACAAGATGCAAAATCGCGGCGCAGCGTTCCACATGGCCCAGAAAACGGTGGCCCAGCCCAACCCCTTCACTGGCCCCTTCTATGAGGCCGGGCAGATCAGCCAGCACAAAGCGTTCTGTGGTGCCGAGATTTACGACGCCCAGATGCGGATGTAGTGTTGTAAAGGGATAGTCCGCCGTTTTGGGCTTGGCAGCAGATACGGCGGAAAGAAAGGTAGACTTGCCAGCATTAGGCAATCCGACAAGTCCGGCATCAGCCAATAATTTTAAACGTAACCATACCCAGCGTTCTTCGCCGTCTTCTCCGGGATTGGCTTTACGCGGGGCCTGATTTGTCGAGGTCTTGAACCGTGCATTCCCCCAGCCGCCATTTCCGCCTTTGGCCAAGAGGGCGCGTTGACCATCTTGTGTCATGTCGACTAAGAGCGTGTCATCTTCTGCATCAATGATTTGCGTCCCTACGGGGACTTTAAGCTCTACCGTGTCACCAGCAGGGCCCGCTCGGTCACGTCCCATGCCGTGTACGCCAGTGCCGGCTTTGAAATGTTGCTTATATCTATAATCAATCAGCGTATTGAGGTCGCTTGTGGCCACAGCCCATACATCGCCCCCTTTGCCGCCATCCCCGCCATTGGGGCCGCCAAAGGCAATATATTTTTCGCGCCGGAAGGAGACACAGCCTGCACCGCCATTTCCGGATTTGACGAAAATTTTTGCTTGATCGAGAAATTTCATCTTTTCACCTTGTCAGACTTCATGGCGATATTTTCCTATTTTATCAAGCGTTTCGCCTTCAATACTGGTTTTTGTCGCGCAGATCATCTGGTTCAGCTCGATAGCAAAGGGGAGGGCGGGCGCATTTTCCAT
>CAZNCJ010000023.1:0-32845 GCA_964571595.1 uncultured Caulobacterales bacterium
CTTTCAGAAAGACGTGCCGCGCACGTTCGTAACGAACTTATCGGTTTTGGTGTCAATGGCGCACAGATCACATCTTCAGGTCGTGGTGAAACAGAACTTTTCGTTCCAACTGCAGATGGTGTTAAAGAAGCTCTTAACCGTCGCTGCGAAATCAGAACGCAGATCGAAGCTGTTGTATATCAGCAACCACAAGTGGTTGAGACATATGAGCCAGTTTATGAAACAGTTACACAGACTCTTGAGCCTGCTCCGGTCGAAACATATGTACAGCAAGAAACATATGTAGCGCCTACAACAACCTATACACCGGCTCCAACGCCAGCTCCGGCCCCAGCACCTGCTCCGGCTCCAGCGCCTGTTCCAGCACCACCTCCAATCGCAGCCCCAACTGGCGGCGGATTTGGCGGCATTGTGCCAATCATTGGCGCAGCTATCGGTGTCGGCGCAATCGTAGCTATCGTCGCAGATGGTGATGATGACGATGATGCGCCAGCTAGCCCGTAATAGCGGCTCGTAGCTAACATAGTTTAGAGACCACGCCAGAAATGGCGTGGTTTTTTTATGCGCTCTATCAGCTTATATCTCTATCAGCTTACATATTGAAATTAATAGAATCTCTGAAGATTGTGTTTGTCTCTGACGGTATTTGTCAGAATGTGCGTCGCGTTCTATTGAGAGTTCCTGCATTAAGACACTCTGATCCTAAATTAGCTGTTCACAATGCAAGAAACTGTATTAAATTTTCTATATAGGGCTAATAACAGCCATATTTTGGTGTTATTATTTTAGAGCACATAAATAGATTTTACTGTTATCCTTGAGAGCTTTATTCTGACGATAGACTTACATATAATTATAAGCTGGTTGGATCAACTTGTGGGTTTTGATACGCAAAACGGCACAGGAGACGAAATTGCCTGTCTGAAATTTTTGGAACAGGCCTTGAGGGCCTATAAACCCGACCGCTTAATATTAGAAACAGTTGGTCGTTCACGCGGTAAATCTGATAGCGGCTATGTATTGGCTATCTGGGGACAGCCCAAAATTCTGCTTAATGTGCATATTGATACTGTGCCCGTGGCAGATGGCTGGCGCACAGACCCTCATAAAGTTGTCATGAAAGATGACAGGGCCTATGGTTTGGGCACGAGTGATATCAAGGGTGCAGCCGCCTGTATACTGGCCTGTCTTGATGCTGGCGGGGCCAAAGATGTCGCCGTGCTTTTCTCTGGTGATGAGGAGCATGGCAGCGAAGTCATGCCGGAGGTGATAAACTCCGGACATATAGCGGGTATTCAGCGTGCCATAATATGTGAACCCACTTCCGCAATGCCGGGCAAAAGACATCGCGGTATGCTGGCTTTTTCTACTTCTTTTTCAGGCAAAGGGGGTCATTCTTCGCTGGCTGATATTACAGAACGACCTTATCTGGATGTTGCTCGCCTTGCTGCAAAACTCGGTGATTACGGGGACGCCCATAAGGATTTCGGCGAGGCGCCCTATAAGGGCTTATGTTTGAATATTGGGCATATTGTGGGAGACGGCGCTTATAATGTAATCCCCACTACGGCCAAAATGAGTTTTTCAATGCGCCCACCGCCCGGTGATGATGTACAGGCGCGCAGGCGCGATATTTATAAGATATTTAATGAGTTGGGTTTAGAGGCGGCTTCAGATAACGGGCTGGACACACTTGTCGAGCTTGAACCCTTTGCCACCCGTAATATAGACGGGCTCACCCCGTATTTTGCGGGGCTAGAACCCGTGGATTTACCCTATTGGACGGAAGCGGCTCTGTTAAGTGCTGCGGGTGTAAATGCCGTTGTTTTAGGGCCAGGGGATGTGGACCAGGCCCATAAGCCCAATGAATTTGTCTCAACACCGCAGTTAATGCAGGCGGCTAAGATTTATAGTCGCGCTTTGTCAGGCGAGGTGGAGGTGTGAGTAAACCCAGTGTGAGAGATACGGTCTTGCGCAGCTTATCAGCTGTGGGGGCAACGCAAGAGGCACAATATTATGCAGATCTGTTTTCTGCCCAAGCCCCGGAACGCTTTGCATTTATAGTTCTAGACCCGCGCTGCCTAAAAAACCCTCTGCTTGAGGCTCTCATCAGTAACCTCTTGATTTTATCAGAGCTTAAACTCTATCCAATTTTGCTCATTGGTGCGCTCGATGATGATAGAACCAAAATCAAATTTCTTTCTCGTCGTTTGGTCAAAGAGTTGGAAAGTGTCTCTATTCGCACGACCAAACTTGATACGGAAAGTTACGGCCTGCTGCCTGAAATTCGTAAATCTACCCAATCAGGTGTTTTGCCCATTCTAGAAATGCTCAATCGGCGAGAACCCATGACTTTGGATAAGCTGATAACGGAAATTAAACCCAATAAAGTTATATTCTTACAGCCATCTGGTGGGTTGTCCGTAAGCGGACAGCGTATAGGTGTCGTAAAAATAGAAAATATGGGTGAATGTTTTGATCAAGATGACCTTAGTTTTGCGCAAAGCCGATTTGTAAAACTGGTGCGCCAATTAACAGATAAAGAGACTGTCAAAGGTCGGGATAAGCGTGTCTATGTCATAGCCTCGCCGCTTAATCTCTTGGGTGAATTATTCACCACGAGAGGGTCAGGCACGATGTTTCGCCACGGCGCGAAAATGCTCGACATTAAGGAGTTTGAAGAGCTTGATATTCCGCGTCTGCGTAGCTCTATAGAGGGGGCTTTTGAGAAGCCTTTGCGGGACGGATTTTTTGAAATTACACCGCAATATGCTTTTATTGAGGCAGATTATCGGGGCGGGGCGATTTTCACCGGTCTGGCCGGACTGCCTTATCTCTCCAAATTCTGGGTCACGCATGAGGCCCGCGGTGAGGGTATTGCGCGTGATATTTGGGAGCATATGTGCCAGACAGTGCCGGCATTTTTCTGGCGCTCTCGCATGGGTAATCCCTTTAATGATTGGTATATGCGCCATTGCGACGGCATGCAGGTCAGCGGGGATTGGCGCGTGTTTTGGATGGGACTTGCCGCACCTGAAGTGCCCAGCGCGATTTTAGCGGCTGCCAGCGCGCCGGATGACTTTACAAGACAGTAAATTTACAGGCATAGAGAACCCCTCTAATTAAGAGAGGCTAAATTATCATGCTCCAAATCAGCTCTGCATTTGATAGCGGAAATATCATAATCCATCAGGCTGACACGCCCGGTAATATTCGCTTATCTATTGCAAAGGATAGAGAGTCAGATTTTTTCCAATGGTTCCATTTTCGGCTCTCTGGCGCGAAAGATGAAGCCTGTCAGTTCACAATAGAAAATGCAGACCAAGCCGCGTTTAAAGGCGGGTGGAAGGATTACAAAGTCTGCGTGAGCTATGATCGCGAAACATGGTTTCGGATCCAGACAAGCTATGTTGACGGGGAGCTAAGCTGGCAACACACGCCAGAATTTGACAGTGTATATTACGCCTATTTCGCGCCTTATAGTCTGGAACGCCACGCAGATTTTGTCGCAGACTGTCTACAACATGATGAAGTGTCTTTGCGTGTTTTAGGCCAGACCATAAAAGGACGCGATATGGACTGTCTTTCTATTGGGACAGGCGAGAAAGTCATGTGGGTTATCGGGCGGCAACATCCCGGCGAAACACAGGCCTCGTGGTGGATGGAAGGTTTTTTGTCTCGCTTGCTTGATGATAATGATCCTGTCGCGCGGGTGTTACGCGAAAAGGGGCGGTTTCACATTGTCTCGAATATGAACCCTGACGGAAGCTTTGAAGGCCACTTACGCACAAATTATGCGGGGGCCAATCTGAACCGCGAATGGAATAAAGCCTCATTGCAATCTTCCCCCGAAGTCTATCACACATTGGCGGCAATGGATGATAATCCACCGGATATGTGTCTGGATGTTCACGGGGATGAAAGCCTGCCTTACAATTTTATCGCCGGCGCGGAAGGTATTCCGGGTTATACGGATAAGCAGGCGCAAAATCTTGCTGATTTTCTGATGGCATATAAAATCGCCTCGCCGGATTTTCAGACAGAAATTGGATATCCCAAAACCAAAGCCGGAAAAGCCAATATGTCTTATTGCACTAATTATACAGCCAGTACTTATGATTGTCTGGCCATGACATTGGAAATGCCTTTTAAAGATAATGCCAATATGCCCGATCCGAAATATGGCTGGTCGCCAGAGCGTTGCGCCAATTTAGGCGCCGCGTCACTGGATGCGATGTTAGCGGTTATTGACAAGCTATAATCAAGCCCTTTGTGGATAAGGACGTGCGCCATATTCCCGAATCAGCAAAAATAGGTTAGCTGGAATATATGCAGCAATATCTCGACCTTCTCTCCCATGTTATGGAAACGGGCACAGACCGTATGGACCGGACGGGTACTGGGACGCGCGGCGTGTTTGGTTATCAGATGCGGTTTGATCTGTCTGAGGGCTTTCCTATGGTCACGACAAAGAAATTGCACCGAAAATCCATCATCCATGAACTGATCTGGTTTCTCGCGGGTGATACGAATATTGGATATTTGAAAGAAAATGGTGTGCGTATCTGGGATGAGTGGGCCGATCCAAACGGTGATCTGGGGCCAGTTTATGGCAAGCAATGGCGGCGCTGGGAAGGCCCGCCAGACGCAGATGGTAATACGCGCATTATAGACCAGATATCCAAAGTCGTAGAGGCCATTAAAACCAATCCTTATTCGCGGCGTCACATAGTTTCAGCCTGGAACCCAGCCGATGTTGACGAGATGGCCTTGCCGCCTTGCCATTGCCTGTTCCAGTTTCATGTCACCCCTGTGGAAAACGGGCGGGGAAAGTTAAACTGCCAGCTTTATCAACGCAGCGCTGATATTTTTCTGGGCGTGCCGTTTAATATTGCCAGCTATGCCTTATTGACGGAAATGATGGCGCAAATCTGTGATCTGGAGCCGGGGGAATTTGTTCACAGCTTCGGGGATGCCCATATTTACAGCAATCATTTTGAACAAGTCAGGGAGCAATTAAAACGCGCCCCAAAAGCTCTGCCGCGTCTTAAGCTTAATAAAGAGGTGCGCTCGCTTTATGATTTCACATATGAGGATATTAAAATTCTGGGTTATAAATCCCACCCACATATTGCGGGTAAGGTCGCCGTATAATTTAACCTATCTAATCAAGCCAAACATAAAGAGATAAGATGTCAGACATACGAAAATTTGTGACCTATGAAGAAGAGGTCTTGGTGGAAGGATTTAAAGACGTCAAAACGCCTTTGCGCATGTATGCGGTTGCGGCCGTGGTCAACAATCCATGGGCGGGGCGATATGTCGAGGATTTACGCACGAAAATATTGGAATTAAGCCCCGGTTACGGCGAGCAAATGACGCAAAAACTCATGGATATTGCGGGCGGGGGTGAGGCTATTGAGGCTTACGGAAAGGCTGCGATTGTGGGTCTTGACGGAGAGATTGAACATGCTTCGGGTATGATACATACGCTGAGATTTGGTAATCATTTCCGTAATGCGGTTAAGGCCAAGAGCTATCTCGCCTTTACTAATATACGCGGCGGAGCCAATACACCGCTGATGATCCCGCTCATGGATAAGAATGATGCGGGTCGCCGCTCGCATTATATGACAATTCAATTCTCAATTTCGGATGCACCGCGCGCCGATGAAATTGTGATTGCGATTGGTGGAGCTAGTGGGGGTCGTCCGCATCACAGAATTGGGGATCGCTATCAGGACCTCAAAGAACTTGGCGGTGATTTGGATAACCCGGCTTCTCTCTAGGGGCGGGGAGCCATCATTTACGCGCATACTCTATATTTCTGCCCCTAAATTTTTGCATCTATATTTCTGCCCCTAAATTTTTGCATCTATATTTCTGCCCCTAAATTTTTGCATGCGGGACTGACAAATATAAGTCGGGACAAAGCGCGTATTTGTGCCTAAATAAAGCAAACCTTTTTTGGAGCTCTCATGTCCTTACCTAAAACTTATCTTCAAATGCTTTCTACTGTCACAGAAGACGCGCAATTACGTCTGGAGCTGGTTGAAAAACCTATGCCAACGCCGAAACCGGGCGAGATTATTATCCGCGTTGACGCCACACCCATTAACCCCTCTGATCATGGGGTGATGTTTGGCTGGACGGATATGTCCAAGACCAGCTCTAAGGGTGAAGGCGTGAAAACCGTCTTAAGCGCACCTGTCTCGCCCCACGGCATGGCCGTGATGAAGGCCCGCATTGGACAGGCCTTGCCTGTTGGCAATGAAGGCGCAGGCGAGGTCGTAGCGGCGGGCGATGACCCTGCGGCGCAGGCTTTAATGGGCAAAGTTGTAGCTGGGCTCGGCGGGGGTATGTATGGTCAATATCGCTGCTTGCCAGCCATGACATGTCTGCCTTTATTAGACGGTGATACGGCCAAAGACGGGGCGTCTTCTTTCGTCAATCCTTTAACATCTCTGTCCATGATTGAGACGATGAGAATGGAAGGACATAGCGCACTTGTGCACACGGCTGCGGCTTCGAATTTGGGTCAAATGCTCAACCGTATTTGCCAAGATGACGGGGTTGAGTTGGTCAATATTGTACGCAGACAAGAGCAGGTCGATATTTTGAAAGGCTTGGGCGCTAAATATATATGCAATAGCTCTGATGATGATTTCATGGCCCAGCTCACGGATGCGGTTCACGCGACTGGCGCGACCTTGGCCTTTGACGCGACTGGGGGCGGAGGCCTTGCCTCGCAAATCCTACAAGCTATGGAAGCCGCCGCCGCCCGAACGCCGGGTGCCTATAGTATTTACGGCTCTGTGCATCACAAGCAGGTTTATCTTTACGGCGGTCTGGATGTGTCACCGACAGTGTTATCGCGCGGTTATGGTATGGCATGGGGTGTCGGGGGGTGGTTACTGCCTAACTTCCTTTCCAAGGCGGGAATGGAGGTCGGTATGCGACTGCGTACACGTGTCGCCAAAGAGCTAAAAACGACCTTTGCCAGCCATTACACAGATGAAATTTCTTTGTCTGAGGCGCTGAATGCTGATATTGTCGCGCGCTATAATGCCAAGTCAACGGGCTCGAAATTTCTGATGTGTCCGCAAAAAGACCTCTAGCAAAACCTAGCCAGCCTCTTCCATATAGGCGCGTATCATCCACCAGATAATAAGCGCGCCGACCATTTTACCGCCGACACTCATCACGATATTTGGCACGGTAAATTGAGCGTCACGTATGAAGCTCGCGCCGTATAAAAAGGCGGTCGTGTCAATAGGGGCGGCTATTGCCGAGGACAGCAAGACGCGCGTGGACAGCTTGTATTTGGTAAAAGTGAACATGGCATAATCAACAAGCTCCGAGATTAAAAATGCCGCGCCGCTGGCCAGTGCCAGTTCAGCCCCGCTTGTCACATAGGTGAGAAACAGGGCGATCATCATGGCGATTAAAACCTCGTGACCGATTTCGCGTTGGGCAAAATCCCGTACGACCAAAACAAGGCCCGTTACAATGGTAACAGGATTAAACGCCCATTTAGCCAGACCGGGTAGCTCCACCATTGGTGCCCATGTAAAGCTCCAATTAATAAAGGGGATAAGTAGAATATACAGCAGCGTATATTTGAAATATCTCAAACTTGTGCTGAGGGGAGGACGGTGATCACGGGCTGGGCGTGTATTTTTTTCATTTGCTGACATATGCCCACTATACCCGCGACCGCATCATGTGTAACCCATATTTATGGAAACGAATCTTGTGAACTCTCCGACATTATCCCTGATTGTTGCGAAATCCCGTAACGGCGTCATTGGCATTGATGGTGATTTGCCCTGGCGGCTCTCCTCTGATTTGAAATTTTTCAAAAAAACAACAATGGGCAAACCCGTTATGATGGGCCGCGTCACATGGGAGAGCTTGCCCTTTGCTTTGCCCGGTCGTCCTAATCTCGTGCTGACAAGCAATCCAGAATATAAAGCCAAGAAAGCTGAACTGTTCACAGATATGTATGAAATGGTCGGGCGGGGATATGAGCTGGCAGGCGAGATGGGGGTTGATGAGATCATGCTGATTGGCGGGGCGAAGATATACGCCATGCTCATGCCGTTTTGTGATCGTCTTTACGTTACCGAAGTTGATGCCATGATAGAGGGGGATGCGCATTTTCCGGCGATTTTTGCCGATGAATGGCACGTTGTTTCAACACAGGATTGCCCTAAAGGGCCAAAAGATGATTACGGTTTTACAATTCGACTTTATGAACGCCGTAAAAAAATGTAAATAGTTGGGACGGTCGTCAGAAATTTCCAAAACTGACTGATTAAAAATGGCCTCTAGCCCTTGATATGATCGGGTTAGACGTCCACATATAGGCAAAGATATATAGCTGCGTAACAGCTCCTTAGAGGAAATCATATGTCAGACAATAAAAGCCCTTGGGGCAATAATGGCGGTAAGCGACCAAAGGGCGGCAAAAGCCCTTGGGGCAGTGGCGGACGGCCTGACAGAAACAAACCCCGTCCCGGAGAAGCCTCACCTGATCTGGAAAATGTGATAGAGGGCTTTAAATCCCGCGTACGCTCTGGCGGCGGCGGGGGTGGTCGTAAGGGTGGCCGTGGTCCGCGCGGCGGCGGAAATGATTTATTTTCTAAGGCAGGCCCTATTGGCATGATGCTTATTATTGGTCTGCTGGCTATGGCGATTTCCTGTATTTATCAGGTCGACCAACAAGAAGAGGCAGTGGTTTTACGCTTTGGGAAATATCAACGGACTGCACCTCCCGGACTTAATTTTAAATTCCCGACCCCTTTTGAAGTTGTTGAAAAACGTCGGACACGCGTTGTGCAAAAAACAACAATTGGCGGAAATGATAATGCCAGCCTTATGCTGACGGGGGATGAAAATATTGTAGATATTGATTTCACCGTGTTGTGGCGGATTAGCGATTTGAAAAACTATATTTTCGAAGTCGATGAACCGTCTGTTGCTTTGCGCGCCGTCGCAGAAAGCGCTATGCGGGAAGTTATTGGTAAAAGCGAACTTGAGAAAATCATCACAACGGATCGATTGACAACCACGATTGCTGTGCGTGATTTCATGCAAGAAACCTTGGATGAGTACCTCGCCGGTATTGAAGTTGTGGAAGTGCAGCTTCAACAAGCGGATGCCCCGGAAGGACGTGTTGTTGATGCTTTCCGGGATGTTGTTGACGCTGTTCAGGAAAAAGAAACTTTCGAGAACGAAGCGACAAAATATCAAAATACAGTCGTACCAAAAGCGCGCGGTGAAGCGGCCCAGATTATACAAAACGCGGAAGCCTATAAAGGCCGCGTGGTGGCCGAAGCCAAAGGTGAGGCCGAACGCTTTAATTTGATTTTGAAAGAATATAAAGCCGCGCCGCGTGTCACGCGCCAACGCATGTATCTTGAAACGATTGAGCAAGTTTACGGACCAGCGGATAAAATTATTTTAGACGAAACAGGCGGGCAAGGTGTTGTGCCTTATCTTCCGCTTGATCAGTTAAATAAGAAAAAGGGAGGCCAGTAATGCAAAAGGCACCTATTTATGTCATTATCTTGGGGCTTCTTCTCCTGATTATCGTAACCTGTACCCATACCGTCAAAGAATATGAGCAAGCGCTTATTTTAGAATTTGGGGAAGCCAAACGGGTTGAAAATCCGTGGGGTAAAGAAGCGAATGCGGGACTGAAATTAAAACTACCCATTGAAACGGTTGTACGTCTTGACCGCCGTAATCTCGAAGTTGACTTACAGCCTGTTGAACTGGTGGCAGCTGACCAAGAACGCCTTGTCGTGGATGCGTTTATTCGCTACCGGATTGTCGACGGGGTGAGCTTTTACGAAGCCTTGCAGACAGAGCGCGGCGCGCAATTACAACTCCAGTCTATTATGGACTCGACTTTGCGTGATGTTTTAGGCCGTGTTGACAGACCCGAAATCATTGCGGGAAAGCGTGCCGAACTTATGTCTGAAATTCAGCAAGTTTCTAATAATGTCGTGAAGGATAAAAATTTCGGTATCGAGATTATTGATGTGCGGATTAAACGTGCCGACCTGCCGCGTGCTAACACGGAACAAGTGTTTAACCGTATGGTCACAGAGAGAACGCAAAAGGCCGAGCTTATTCGTTCAGAAGGCCGTGAACGTGCACTTGAAATTCGCTCTACTGCGGATAAAACCGCGACGATTATCCGCGCGGAAGCCCAACAAAAAGCCGAGATTATTCGCGGTGAGGGCGACCAAGAACGTAATAATGTTTACGCGCAGGCCTATAATCAAGACCCGGAGTTCTTTGCATTTTACCGGTCTATGGAAGCCTATAAGAAAGGGCTGGGAACAGGCACGACTTATGTGCTCTCACCTAATTCTGACTTCCTAGGTTATCTGGATGATCAACGCGGACCGCGTGGCCGCCGCTAACCAAAAACGTAGCCAGGTTTAAAACACGATGAGCCTATGGACGATAAGCCTGATTGCCTTTGGGGGTTGTCTTGCCATTGAAGGAGTCGGCTGGGCAGTTTTTCCGCGCCAAATGCGAGACATGTACCGCGAGGTTTTTTCTATGGGGGATAAGGTTTTACATCAGGCAGGCCTTTTTTCTGTCGCGCTTGGTGTAGGTTTGATTGTACTGGCTGTGAAATCCGTGTCATGAAACCTCGTGTCATGAAACATTAAGGCTGCCCGCGTTAATGTGATTTGGAAAATCTCGCCTAATTGATAAGCTCTTTATATGAAATCTTTTTCTCGACTCATTTTAAGTTCCGTAGGTTTAGCTCTGGCTTTTAGCTTTGTGCCAAATCAAAGCTGGGCGCATAATGCGCCTGACGGATTTTCAGAACTTGCCGCGCGTCTTAGTCCTGCCGTGGTCAATATTTCTACGGCTCAGACAGTTGATATTACCGAAACACTCCCCGCCTTTCCGGAAGGCTCTCCCCTTGAACGCTTTAATGATTTCTTTGGCGGCCAAGGCGGGCAGGGCGGTTCTGTATCCAAGTCACTCGGCTCTGGTTTCGTCATTGACGCGGATGGTCATATTGTCACCAATAATCATGTTATCGAAGATGCTGATATTATCGAGGTCACCTTTCCAAATGGGCAATCCTATGATGCAAAATTACTCGGGCGCGACCCCTCTACCGATATTGCCCTGTTGAAAATTGAGAGCAAAGACCCTTTTCCTTTTGTGAAATTTGCAGAACCTGATGCGGGTAAGGTCGGGGAATGGGTAATGGCCATTGGCAATCCCTTTGGCTATAGCGGCTCTGTTGCGGCCGGTATTATATCTGCGCGAAACCGTGATATTGATCATGGCAGTTATGATGATTTTATCCAGACAGATGTCGCGATAAATAAGGGAAATTCTGGCGGGCCTTTGTTTAATATGGAAGGCGATGTTGTCGGGGTAAACACCGCGATATTATCGCCAACAGGCTATAGTGTCGGGATTAGCTTTTCCGTTCCCGCCGATCTCGCCAGTAGTGTTGTAAGCCAGCTACGAAAATACGGCGAAACACGCCGCGGACGTCTGGGCGTTAGCGTGAACGCCCTTAACGAGGATTTGGTCAAAAGTCTGAAGCTAAAATCAGAGGACGGTGTGATTGTTACGCGCGTACAAAAAGACTCGCCGGCCAGTAAAGCCGGACTGAAACGAAATGATGTCATTATTAAAGTCGGCAAAGAAGAGCTTAAAGATCGTCGTCGTCTGTTTCGCCTTATCGCAGAAGCCCCGATTGATGAGGCCTTATCACTCACATATATCCGTAAAGGCAAAACGCGCAAGGCTGAGGCGGTGATAGAGCGGCTAAAGGAAAAGGTGACAAAGGCGGACGAAGCCAAGCGCGAGTCCGAAGAAGCCAATGCTGACCGTATTGCTATGGGCATTTCCGTTGAGGCTCTGACGGAATCTGTGCGCCGGAAATATAAAATCAAATCCGAGATTACGGGTGTGCGTGTTGTGGGTGTCAAGCCGCGCAGCGAGGCCGCCGGCAAGCTCTCGCGCGGGGATATTATTGAGGAAATAAATTTCGAGCCTGTTGAAAACCCTGAAAGTTTTGAAGAACTGATAAACGCCGCGCAAAAAGCAGGCGAGCCAATTACAATCCTGGTTAATCAGCGCGGGAATTATAAGTTTTACGCGCTGGGGACGTAGGCGTCGCTGCGGCCAACCCCTTAGAGACCTTAGTCAGTTTTGAAGTCGTCTTCATGTATACCTTGGAAATATAAGGCGGTCGTTAGGTCGCTGTGATTGATCGCGCAATGGGCCGCGGCAGCCACAGCGGGTTTGGCGCGGTAGGCAATGCCCAAACCAGAGGCGGTAATCATAGCCAGATCATTGGCCCCGTCCCCAATAGCAACAGCGTTTAAAGTCCCGCCAATATCCTGACTGGCGGCTTTTAAGGCCTCTAGTTTGGCTTCGCGTCCTAATATAGGCATGCCGACTTTACCTGATAATGTGTCGCCGTCTTCGAGCAATGTATTGGCTTGATCCGTATCAAAACCGCAGGCCTCTTTGATACGTCCGGTAAAGAAAGTAAAACCACCCGAGACAATGGCCGTCTTCGCGCCCAACGCTTTCATTGTCTGGCACAAAGTCCGAGCGCCCGCATTTAAATGAATGCGCTCCTCGAAACAGCGCTCTAGGACAGAGATATCCAAACCCTTTAGGAGAGCGACGCGAGCTTTCAACGCGCCTTCAAAACCTATCTCGCCGCGCATAGCCTGTTCCGTGATGGCGCTCACCCTGTCTTTGACGCCGGCAAAATCGGCCAATTCGTCAATGCATTCCTGTCCAATCAGGGTGGAATCCATGTCACACATCAACAAGCATTTACGTCGTCCTGCTTCGGCTTGCACACAAACATCAGCCATTATGCCCTGCGTTTCTAATCGGGCTAACAGATCTGTCTGTATGGATCTGAGGTCAACGGGTTTGTCCGTGGCTGCAAAATTTTCAGAGATTGTTATATCAAAAGCCTTGTCTTGACCCAGCACCGTGATGGCTGTTTTGGGGGCGAGGCTTTGCTGTGCTTTTTGAAAAGCGGCTTTATCCTTTTTTGCAAGGACAATTGTTGCAATATGGGGTAAGGGCGAAACCATGACTGTAAAACCTTTTTTTCCGAGATCGGTGGTGTGTATTGCAGGCCCAACGGCCAGCGGCAAGAGTGCATGGGCACTTTCTTTAGCGAAAAAATACTCTGGGGAAATAATTAATGCAGATGCGCTGCAAGTTTATGCAGATTTGCGCATTTTATCGGCCAGACCCGATATGTCTGAAATGGATAATATACCCCATCATCTCTTCGGGCATGTAAATGGGCGTGTGCGCTATTCTGTGGGAGACTGGCTCAAAGAGGTTCAGCCCATTATTTTAGATATCCTCGCAAGACATAAAACGCCCATTCTGGTCGGCGGGACGGGACTATATTTCAAAGCGCTGACCCATGGTTTGGCAAATATTCCAGAGCCTACAAAAGAGGGGATGCAACAAGCCCGAAATATTCTTGAACAAGACGGTATTGAGGCATTGCGGGAGCAGGCGAGAACACTAGACCCTATCGCAAGTGCGAAAATATTGGGACATGATCCGCAAAGGCTTTTACGCGTTGTGAGTGTCGCCCTTGGGACCGATGCGCCCTTAAGTGTATGGCAGCAAAAAACCTCACCTATAATTCCGCCCGGATTTTGGCTGGGCGCGGCCTTAATGCCCAAGCGGGAAGATTTATATGCACGCATAAATGCCCGATTTGAAGCTATGATAGAAATGGGCGGAGCCAAGGAAGTGGCTCTTCTTTCGAAGCGTAATCTGGATAAGAGCCTTCCCGTTATGAAAGCTATTGGCGTGCCGCAGCTTCTGGCCTTAGAAGGCGGTAAACTCTCCGAGCTGGAGGCCGTCCAGACAGCCCAGCGCGATAGTCGCCGTTTTGCCAAGCGCCAATATACATGGCTGCGCGGACAAATGCAGGAGTGGGACTGGTTGGCAGCCCCGTCAGATAATCAGAATTTTGAAAACAAGCTCGCGCAAAGTTTAATGTGATGGGCGTGATTTCGGACTATATTAAAAAAGCCGATCGGCAGGCGCTCCGTTCTATTGGTCTCATGCTCGGGGCGCTCATTATCGTTATAGCGCTGATAATTTACGGGCGTCATTTTTCCGGCTTGACCCAGAGCGATATAGTGGAGCCTTTAAAACAGGTCAGAGGCTCAGTTTGGGCCTTTCCTCTCACAGTGAGTGTTTTCATTCTCACGGCCTTTCTCGGTGTGCCGCAATGGGGCTTAATCGCGGTATCCGTCATCGTCTTTGGGCCGTTATGGGGGGCTATTTATGCGTGGGGCGCAACGTTATTTTCGGCTCTCACGGGATTTGTTTTTGCGAGATATCTGGGCGCGAAACGTCTTAAAGCTTATGGCGGTAAAAAGATGGGGCGTCTGGCCGGATTTGTGCGTGAAAACGGATTTGGTGTGAGCTTTCTTGTTAGGCTCGTGCCAAGCGGACCCTTTGTCCTTGTGAATATGGCTGCGGGTCTTTCGGGCATGTCATTGCCATCTTTTATGCTGGGTACGCTCCTGGGCATAATACCGAAAATCGCGGTCATAGCTTTACTGGGCCAAGGTATAGACGGGGCATTTACCGACCAAAAAGGCCTTTTGGCCTTGGTGTCATTTGTTTTAGCCGGGCTGTGTATTATCGGGATGTTATGGGCGCGCGGACGTTTAAACTGGCAGATTGTGACTGCGGGATCACGCGAAATTACACGGGATAAAGATCACACCCCCCATGAGCTGGATTAAGTCGTCTTAAAGTGCAATTAATTCGCTATTGAGACTTTAGCCTACTTGCAATTCGTATAGAGAGTGCGCCATATAGGTATGGGTAAGAATCAACGTCTTTAATTTCATTACTGTTAGTGCTATCAGACCGATTAAAGATAATTATATATAAAAGTCAGGGTCACACTTTCCAACATGTTCGGGTATTTTTCAACAGACATAGCTATTGATTTAGGGACGGCCAACACCCTGATCTATGCTAAGGGACAAGACATTGTTCTCAATGAGCCTTCAGTGGTGGCCTTTTCGCTTAAAAATGGTCGTCGGGAACCACATGCATTTGGGGCTGAAGCGAGCCTGATGTTAGGCCGGACACCGGGTAATATTGAAGCTATACGTCCGATGAAAGACGGGGTGATTGCCGATTTCGACGTTGCCGAACGCATGATTGCCTATTTCATTAAAAAAGTTCATGGCCGAAATCGCTTTATTAAACCCAAGCCAAAAGTTGTGATTTGTGTTCCCTCTGGTGCGACAAATGTTGAACGCCGCGCTATCCATGAAAGCGCCTTGCGCGCGGGCTCGCGTGATGTGTATCTGATTGAAGAGCCTATGGCGGCAGCACTCGGCGCGGGTTTGCCTATTCACGAGCCTGCTGGTTCTATGGTGGTTGATATTGGCGGCGGCACGACTGAGGTGGCAGTCCTGTCACTGGACGGCATTGTTTACTCGCGCTCTGTCCGTGTGGGCGGGGATAAGATGGACGATGCTATTGTGCAATATATTCGCCGCACGACAAATTTATTACTGGGTGAAAAAAGCGCGGAAAAAGTCAAAAAAGAGATCGGCTCTGCCACAATGCCTGAAGACAATGAAGGCATGAGTATACAAATTAAAGGTCGGGATTTGATGAACGGCGTGCCGCGCGAAATTCGCGTCACAGAAGCTATGATTGTTGAAAGTCTGGCAGAACCTGTCGAGCAAATTGTCGAAGCTGTTAAAAGTGCGCTTGAGGCGACCCCGCCCGAGCTTGCTGCCGATATTGTCGATAAAGGTATTATGCTGACGGGTGGTGGGGCTTTGCTAAATAATCTGGATACGGAACTGCGCAAACGTACGGGCTTGCCCGTTTCTATTGCTGATGATCCTTTATTCTGTGTTGTGCGCGGCTCTGGTACGGTTGTAGAAAATCTCAAAAAATGGAAAAGCGTTCTAACCAGCGGGATTTAAAACAGTGTTTTGAACCCCTGATTAAATGGTAATTTGAGAAAGTGAGCTAATGGCATATACTGTCAGTTTCAGCAATTTAATCTCAAGATAAAGGTTTCGTATGTATGGCCGGGTCGAGCTTTGAAAGAACGCGTCGAAAACGGATCATAACTCGTATTTCTGTTGCTGCCTTATCACTCATCAGCTTATTAATGTTTTTAGCTTCGCGCGGGGAGCCTTTACAAACTAATCGTGTTTTAACACAGCTTGAAGACGGGCTGGCGGTGGTTCTGTCATATCTAACCGTGCCGATACGCGGAACGGAAGATTTGTTCTCGGACTTGCGTAGCCGTCAAGATATTACACGCGAGAATGAGGCTTTAAAACGAGAGATTAACCGCCTGCGTGATACGGATATACGTGCCAATACTCTGGCCTTGAAAATCGCCGAACTTGAGACATTGCTCAATGTCAAAAAAACACCTGATATTATTGAGGAACGCATAGCGGCCCGGGCTGTTTCGGAACGAGAGGGGCCATTTGTGCGCTCGGCCCTGATTAATTCGGGCAAGAAACAGGGAATTAAAAAAGGATATGGGGTGATGACATCCCTCGGGCTATACGGCCATGTTGTACGTGCGGGCTCGACGTCATCGCGCGTGCTTATGCTGACCGATCTCAATAGTCGTATTCCGGTCATGACATTGCGCACAGATGGTCGGGCGATTTTAAGTGGTGATAATACGGATTATCCGGGACTGTCTTATGTCTCCAATTTCGCAGATTGGCAAAACGGGGATGAAGTCATCACCTCTGGTGATGACGGCATTTTACCCAGAGGCTTGCCTATTGGCATTGTGAGAGAGTTAAGAACGGGCGAATTAAAGGTCGAGCTATATGCGCTACGCGAATCCATTGACTGGGTATTGGTCGTGCCATTTTCGCCTGTTACGGCCCCCGATGATGAGGCAGAAGATAGGGCAGTAGATGAAGCAGAAGATGGTATAGGCGAAAGTCCAGCTTTATCTGA
The DNA here is from genome assembly GCA_964571595.1 of uncultured Caulobacterales bacterium. Classification (GTDB taxonomy): domain Bacteria; phylum Pseudomonadota; class Alphaproteobacteria; order Caulobacterales; family Maricaulaceae; genus CALCKU01. The sequence goes on from CAZNCJ010000023.1 coordinate 17,023, forward strand.
AGACGGGACAGTTTCTGAAGGCGCGTCAGCGACACAGCAAGAGCAGGCACAGACGCCTACAAATCAAAATCAAGAGGCTCAAAGTTCTGAGAGCCCACAAACACAGGGGGCAAATGATCCACAAGTCCAAGAGGAGCAAAATCCATAATGGATATGCGCCTAGATGATCTTGCCGATAGCATACCACTGGCTATCTCTGGATTTGTGAGCGTCTTATTGCTCACCGCATTGGGCTTGATAAATATTCACATAGGGGAATATCGCTTGGCACTAAGCGGCTTACCATTAATGGGGATTTTTTTATGGCCGAGAATGGCCGCGCCGCTTCTCTCCCTGTTTTTTGTTTTTTGTGCTGGATTATTCCAAGATGTAGTAAATGCGCAACCTTTTGGAATGAGCGCCTTTTTATTTGTTGTAATTTACACATTTTTTCGCTGTCGGTTTAACCGTAAATCAATTTCATTTTTGAATATCTGGCGTCAATTCTTTATTCTTGTGATATGCGTTGTCGCGATTATTGTTTTCTTTAGCTTCCTTACGCGTATACCCTTTGGTTCTCAAAATGCGTTGATAACGATAGGGATGACGTTAATTGTGTTTCCACTCTATTTTGGATTTTGGAAATTTTGCCGCAAGCTCTTTTTAAATAGAGAAGAGATTTAGCTATGGCAGTACAAAATGATATTGATAGCCAAACCTTAAACAGACGTGTGTTTATGTTGTCCGCAGGCGGGGTTGTCGGCTTTGGCGCTCTGACAAGCCGTCTCTTTTATTTACAAGTCATCCAGTCGACGAATTATCAGGTTTTATCCGATAAGAACCGCTTTAATTTCAACCTGCTTATCCCCTCGCGCGGTCGGATAATGGACCGGTTTGGTGAAGTCTTGGCAATTAACGAGCAAAACTACCGCGTTTTAATGTTACCGGAACAGGTCAAGGATTTACCCAAAACGCTGGACTTGATTGGCGAGACGATCACACTTCAGCCCAAAACCCGCCAGCGTATATTAAAAGATGTGCGCGACCATGCCAGTTTTATCCCCGTATTGGTGGATGAAAATATAGATTGGAATACGTTTTCGCGTATCAATCTACGTACACCTGACATTGCGGGTATCATACCGGAAGTAGGCGAGAAGCGTTCTTATCCGAATGGCGGTGTTTTTGCCCATGTCTTGGGCTATGTCGGGCGCGCGAGCCGCAGAGATATTGAAAATGATGATGACCCGCTTTTACGCCAGCCGACATTCAGAGTTGGAAAGACGGGGGTTGAAGCGTCGGCAGATAATATATTGCGCGGCCAATCCGGGCGTCTAAAAGTCGAGGTCAATCCTGTGGGGCGTGTCGTGCGTGAATGGCCCGATGAAAGTGAGCGCGCTAAACCAGGTCGGGACGTCAGCCTGACATTAGATGCGGATTTGCAAAGATTTGGCGCTGAGCTTTTTGATGAAGAAAGCGGCGGCGCGGTGGTCATGGATGTCTTGACGGGTGAGCTGCGGTGCATGCTTTCAATGCCGATATTTGACGGCAATTTGTTTGTCTCCGGCCTTACGCGCGCCGATATGGAACGGATGAATAATGATGAAAAACGGCCGCAATTCAATAAGGTCATGGGCGGTGGCTATCCACCCGCTTCCACCTTTAAAATGGTGGTTATGCTGGCCGGTCTTAAAACCGGGATTATCGATCCGCGAGAAGAGATATTCTGTTCAGGTAAAGTCAGGCTTGGTCGTCGCAACTTTCATTGCTGGTTACGAAAAGGCCACGGCAAAACCTCCATGCGAGACGGGCTAAAACATTCGTGCGATGTTTATTTTTATGAAATCGCTAATCGTATTGGTATTGAAGCGATAGCCGACATGGCCAAAATTTTGGGACTGGGACAGAGGTATGATTTTGGTCTGGCAGGGCAGACAAGGGGCATTGTGCCGACACCGGAGTGGAAACGTAAACGGCTAAATCAGGGCTGGCGCACTGGGGATACCTATAATGCATCCATCGGCCAAGGTTATGTATTGGCTAGTCCTTTGCAATTAGCTGTCATGACCGCGAGATTGGCCAATGGTCGAAAGGCGGTAAATCCGTATTTGATCATTGGCGATGATGCCCCCGATTTTGCAGACCTCGGTATTGACCCTGTGCATTTATCGCTTGTCCAAGATGCCATGGCGTCAGTGGTGCAGGAGGTAGGCGGTACAGCTTATAAGCCCGATGAGTGGTATCTGGAAGACGTGGATATGGCCGGGAAAACGGGGACAGGACAGGTGCGCGGAATTTCACAATCTGAGCGTCTATCCGGCGTTATTCATAATCGCAATCTGCCTTGGAAATTGCGAGATCACTCAATATTTGTAGGCTATGCGCCTTTCCATGAACCGCGCTTTGCGACATCCGTGCTCGTCGAGCATGGCGGTTCGGGAGCTAAGAAGGCGGCTTATATTGCGCGTGCTTTATTACAGAGAGCGCTCGAGAGGGATGGTTTTGCCAAAGCAGAAGAGGCCGCCTCGCCGGAAGACCTTATCAAGCCCGTGAGGTCGCCCTCATGATCAACACGCTCATGTCGAAATTATTTGAGATCAATCTCTTATTACTGACACTGATTTATCTTTTGGGATTTATTGGGGTTGGGATGATTTATGCCGCCACTGACGGTATTTGGTTACATGGGGCTTTACAGCATCTTGTGCGTCTTATACTCGCTGGCGGGCTGTTAATTTGCGTGGCCTTAACTGATATCAAAGTTTGGTATTCCTTGGCTTACCCCATCTACGGACTAGCTTTAGTGCTGCTTTTGGGAGTTGATTTTTTCGGGGTAAGTGTCAATGGCTCGCAAAGGTGGTTAGACCTTGGCCTGTTTCGCATTCAACCCTCAGAACTCATGAAATTGGCACTGGTTTTGGCTCTTGCACGGTTTTATAATGATCTGGAAGCCCAATATGTCTCACATATAAGCGGCGTTGCAGGCGCGCTCTTATTAATCGCACTCCCCGTACAATTTGTTTTAAGACAACCGGACTTAGGCACGACTTTGTTAATGGCGTCTACCGGCATAGCCATAGTCTTTCTCGCGGGAATTAATCGTCGCATAATTTTCTCGGCGCTCGTGTCCTTGGTTGTCATTGTGCCGCTCTTCATACGCTTTGGTTTAAAGGAATATCAAAGATCGCGAATATTGACATTTTTTGACCCGACGCGTGACCCAACAGGGGCGGGTTATCATATCACGCAATCAAAGATCGCGCTTGGCAGTGGTGGATTTTCAGGCAAGGGCTTTATGAACGGCACGCAAAGACAATCAGGTTGGGTGCCTGAAAACAGGACAGATTTCATCTTTACCGTAATAGGTGAAGAGTTTGGCCTTATTGGCGGCATATTGACCATGGTCATTTATGCAGCCCTGATTGCGCTGACAACATGGTTGGCATTGAAATGTAAAAACCTGTTTTCCCAACTTTTGATACTCGGCACGATTACGACTTTTACGCTGTATATTTTTATCAATTTGGGAATGGTTACGGGTCTTATGCCCGTCGTTGGCGTGCCGTTGCCGTTAATATCATATGGCGGCACAGTGATTTTAACGACCATGTTTGGTTTTGGACTTGTCTTGTCCTGTCAGCTTCACATGAAAAGCGAATTACCGCGCGGCGGTGGCCGGTAAATGATGATGGTTTGCTTGCGGGCTTATCTCTTTAATCCCAAAGCGTTTATATAAAGCTTTATATGTAAGTTTAAGCGAGCGCTGTAAAATATCTAAAAGACTTGGTATGTGCTCAATAGGGGAGTTTTGCAACTGAGCGGCAAGGCGCCAATATTGATCGAAGTGCCCTTTATACTATGGGCATTTTTGCGGAACTGGCTCAGACTGTCTGTATCTGAATTGATCAGCAAATCAGCTTGGGCATACATTTGGTCAATAATCCCGGATATCTCTTGATAAAAAGTTTTGAGCAGGCGGCGCCTGTTTGTCTGCGATAATACCTTACACAGCTCGTCAACTATTTCTGTATCCAGAAGGGCTATATGGTCCGGCATATTTGTAATGGGCTGGATTACGGTTTTTGAGGTACGTACAGGCTCATCTCGGCGAGTTTGAGGCTTTTGCGGGCTTTGGAGTTTATGTGTTTCCCATGCCTGCTCTATATCATTTTGTTTTAGAGGTTTTGTAAGGACTGTATTAAATCCTGCCGAAAGATAGGCCTTAACATCTTTGGGTTCACAATAGGCTGTGAGTGCAAAAACCGGACATGTTGTTTTATTTTGTCGTAAATGTTTGAGGGCTGTGAGGCCGTCCATAATTGGCATCTGAATATCAAGGTTGATCACATCAAAGGATTTTTTGGCGCAAATATCCAGACACATTTGACCATTATTTGCAAGGGTGACGCTATGCCCTTGACGCACGAGTAAAGTCTTCGCCAATAAGCGATTGGCATAGTGATCATCTACAACAAGTATATCGAGCGCCAAGACCAAACCCTTATTATTATCGTGTGTTAAACTTATTAACAACTAATAATTGTGTGTAAATATTTCGTAAAAATGTACATCAGATAGGTACCGCCTTATAATGGAATAATCGGTGTGAACGCCTTGACCTGAGAGTCTATTTCTATGTATGAGAAACGAAAAATTTACCGGGGGTAATAATATGGCTTCATTATCTCAGACAGGCTCTGTGCAATGGTCTTCGCGCTTTGCTTTTATCATGGCAGCCGTGGGTTCATCTGTTGGCCTCGGTAATTTATGGCGATTTTCCGCAGAAGCCGGGTCAAATGGCGGCGGTGCTTTTATCATTGTTTATCTGGCGTGTGTCTTTTTGATCGGTATTCCGGTTCTCATGAGTGAATATCTCATGGGACGTGCCGGTCAGGCCAATAGTGCGGTGATTTCTGTCGAAGATCTCGCCCAGCGTAGCAATTCTTCAAAGAAATGGGCTTCCGCGGCGTGGATAGGCATGGTGGCCTCATTTCTTATTGTGAGCTTTTATTGTGTCGTGGCGGCGTGGGTCATGGCTTATATCCCAAAATTTTTAGGTGGGGCTTTTGACGGACAAACGGCCTCGCAAATTGAGGCGCAATTTGCAGGTGAAAACGGACTTATAAGTACGCCAGCTAAGGTTATACCGTGGTTTTTAATCTTTGCGTTTCTGACGACATGGACGGTGTCACGCGGTGTTAATAGGGGGATTGAAACAGCGGCTAAAATTCTCATGCCGATCTTTTTTGTACTTCTGGCGTGTCTTTCACTTTACGGTATCTTTACAGGGCTGAGTTCAGGTGGAACGGTCAAAGCTGTGAAATTTCTTTTCACGCCGGATTTTAATAAAATTAACGGTGAAGTGGCCGCAAGTGCCCTTGGTCAGGCCTGTTTCTCATTAGGGATTGGCTCTGCGATTATGATTACTTACGGCTCTTATTTGCCAAATAATATCAACATACCCAGAGCGGCTTTAACTGTGGGTCTGGTCGATACATTTGTTGCCATGATTGCCGGGTTTGCGATTTTCCCGATTATGTTCACTTACGGCCTTAATCCTGGGGCAGGGGCTGGTATCTTCTTTATTAGCTTGCCAACAGCCTTATCTGCAGCTCCATTTGGAAATTTCATTGGCGGGACGTTTTTCTTCCTCGCTATTTTTGCGGCGCTGACATCTTCGATCTCTTTGCTAGAGCCTATTTGTGCATGGTTTTCGGAGAAATATAATTTAAGTAAGGCAAAAGCCAGCTATATAATGGGCGGTCTTATGACTTTATTGGGGCTGGTATTTGTCTTTAATCAAGCCTTTTTTGATTTCATTGATACAGGCTTAACAGGACCCATCATGCTACCGCTTTCAGCCTTACTCGTTGTTCTCTTTACAGGATGGCGTATGGATAAGGCGATCATCGAAGGCCAAATCTCTTTGCAAAACTCATTATTGGCAAAGCTGCTTTACTTCTTGACGAAATATGTCGCCCCGATCTTCGTACTTATCGTCTTGGTTGTAGGTATCTATGAGAACCCTTATCTGGGGCTGTCTTCTTGATATAAATTACAGCAATTTGCCGCAAAATTAGACGCTTTATTACAAAGTAGAAATATGCTGCAAATAATGGCGAGTTTGGCTTGCAGTTACAAAAATGCTGATTTAACAGGCTTTTAAGCATAACCGTTCAGAAAATATTTATGATAGAGCTGTTATAAAGAGGGATGCTCGTACAGGGCAGGATGAATAAAGTTTTAAAGGCCTTTAAATTATGAGCACACGTTTCTTGCTCACATTATCTGCTTCGGTTCTCTTGAGCGGTTGCGCGACGGTTGATTTGGCAGATATAGCCTCATCAGGCGAGGCTGTCTCACACCATACTGTTGAACGAAATGTCGTTGAGCGGACTGCCAGTAAATTATATGCGACCTTTATCTCCAAAGGCTGGAGCGTGAAAGATAACCGCAATAAAATCGAGATGACGGCAAATATCTTGCTAAATGGTATTCATAGCCAAGATAAGGATAGCCAACCCAAAAGTGTTTATTTGACGTCCTTGAAATCCGCAGATGTCATCAACGCGGATATTTTACTGGCCAGCCAACATATTCAGCAGACAACGAAAGCCGCTGAAGTGTTTCTAGCCGTTGCGCCTCAAGAAGGAAGCCTGCGTCAAGAGTTGGGCTTGTTAGAAAAAGCTGTCTTGGCGGGCCGCGAAGCTGAAAACACATTTACTCTTGCTTACTCAAAGTTAGGTGTTTCGGCCAAGCAAGCTGATATCCTCGAGTTTGAGCAATCTGTTGATGCCTTAAGTGCTGTGACGAATGAATTTGGAACGCGCGTAAGAAACCTTACACCCGCAACGCCTTCGACACTGGCCGCCTCTTAATTTAGCCTATTTTAATCTGACTCTTAGGCAATCTGGCTGTTAGGCCCAGCTATCCCCATAATTGCGATGTTGGCGGATGCACAATCGGCCCGTCATATCTCAGACCGTTTTCTATATCCTCTGCCAGCAATAACGGCCCGTCCAGATCGATATAATCGGCGAGACTTTCCAGCATCATCATAGGGGCCATGGCAAGGCTGGAGCCTACCATACATCCGGCCATGACTTTAAACCCCATATTTTTGGCCGTCTGCATAAGCTCTAAAGCCGCACTTAATCCGCCGCATTTATCCAATTTCACATTCACCCCGCGGTAACCTGCCTGCCAAAGCCTCTCAAGATCGCCAACATTATGCAGGCTCTCATCAGCACAGATCGGTATACTATTTGGCCCTGACATGAGAAGATCATCTTTTGGCAATTGATAATAAATATCATCATGCAAGGGCTGCTCAATCATCAAGACGCGATGTCCTTTTAGAGCTAAGAGAAGCTGCCCAAGCGCCTCTGGCGAAAGGGCTTCATTGGCATCAATAATCAAATCAGCGTCAGCTCTGGCGCGTAATATGGCAAGGGCCGTCTCTGCGCCTCCATCAGAGCCGATCTTTATTTTTAGTATAGGATATTGGGATGCAGATTTCGCGGCCTGCGCCATGGCCTCTGGGCTATCAATAGACAGGGTAAAGGCCGTAACCCGTGGTTTGGGAGCCGCCAGTCCAAGCCTGTCTCTCACAGGGCGTCCTGTTATTTTCGAGCCTAAGTCCCATAAGGCACAATCCAGCGCATTGCGCGCCGCACCCGGGGCTAACAAGCCTTGTAGCTCTCTTGGGGTGGCACCGTTTTCTATAGCGTCTCTGACGCTTTCTATCTGGGCGATGACGGAGGCGGGTGTCTCATTATAGCGGGCATAAGGGCGACATTCGGCGCGCCCAGTCATCTCGCCTTCCGTCAATGTCACCTGAATAACCGGTATGTTTTGTAAAGCACTGCGCGCAATCCGGAATGTTCCGGCAACGGGCCAGTTTTTTTCTATGATATTTAAATGGCGCAAAACTTTCCTTATAGCTTGACGTAGAGGGTTACTCTTTGCACTTTACGCTTATGTCTGAAGAAGAAAAACCAATCTTGCAACATTTACCCAGCTTTTCTTTACAAGAAAGCGAAAATGTTCTGACGGTTATTGGTTATGGCAATTGGACGGTTGGCACGATTGGTGATGTAGAACCCGAATTTTCCCGTGAGACAAAAAATTACGACTATAACAAAGTCAGGTTTGATTTTGGCGGGATTACCAAGCTGGACACAGCGGGGGCCTATGCGCTGGCTCGCGCTATTCGGTGTGAGCCGGGAAGATGCCATGAGTGGGATATAGCCTCTGCGACCAGCGGAAAGCGTACCTTAATCGCTGCAGCCGCTGATGCGGTTATGGGACGGCCTCCGCGTGAACCGCGACCATGGTATGAGCTGTTTAGCCGGTTGGGGCAGGCTGTCACACGCGCCTGTAGCGAGGCTTATGATACGGTTGCCTTTACGGGTAAGTTTTTCACAGTTCTGATTGCCTCGATTTTAAACCCCTCCCGTTTTCGCTGGAAAGCCATTGTCGCTTTGATCGAAGATGTCGGCCTGAATGCCGCGCCCATCATTATGTTGCTCAGCTTTTTTATTGGCGCTGTCATTGCCTTTATGGGGGCGAACCTTTTAGCGGCTTTTGGAGCCCAAATATTCATGGTGGATCTTGTCGGATTTTCCGTCTTGCGCGAATTTGCGGTTTTGATCACAGCGATCATGTTGGCAGGGCGTTCCGATTCATCCTTTACCGCGCAGATCGGGGCCATGAAAATGCGCCAAGAAGTCGATGCGATGCAAGTCATTGGGCTGGACCGTTTCGAAACCCTCGTAATCCCTAGAGCCATAGCCTGTCTTGTGTCAGCCCCAATTCTGACCTTTGCAGCTATGATGTCTGGCTTGGCTGGCGGCATGATCGTGGCATGGTTAGGCCCGACAGACATCTCTCCCATTTTGTTTTTTGCCCGTATGCGCGAGTCTGTTGAGATAAATAATTTCTGGGTGGGCATTATCAAAGCCCCGTTTTTTGCCTTGATCATAGCGATTATCGGCTGCCGTCAGGGATTGGCGGTGACGGGCAGTGTGGAGTCTCTTGGGTCGCGTACAACGTCCAGCGTTGTTCAAGCTATATTTTCAGTGATTGTCATGGACGCAATTTTTGCTATGCTGTTCTTGGAAATGGGCGTGTAATGACAAATGTGGTAAAAACGGAGAATGTGCCTCCTATTGCGGCGGTGGACATTAAAACCCAATTTGGGCCGAACGTCATTCATGAAAATCTGAACTTCGAAGTCAGGCACGGCGAAATTGTCGGGCTAGTTGGTGGCTCGGGTGCGGGTAAATCGGTGTTGCTTAATACGCTTCTTGGCCTCAAAAACCCTGAAGGCGGCAAGGTGCTCTATTACGGGGAAGACCGTAATGAGATGGATAAAGAGGCGCGTGCGGCGGTCAATAACCGTATGGGTGTCTTGTTTCAGGGTGGGGCCTTGTTCTCGGCTCTGACTGTTCGCGAAAACATAATGGTACCCTTTCGGGAGCATACAAATTTGTCTTTGAAACTCATGCGCGAACTCGCGGATATGAAAATTCATATGGTCGGATTGCCGGCACATGCCGCTACATTATTTCCATCTGACCTCTCTGGGGGTATGCAAAAGCGGGCAGGGCTGGCGCGTTCGCTGGCGCTTGATCCGGGGCTTTTATTCCTCGATGAGCCCACGGCCGGGCTGGACCCCATCGGCGCTTCGGCCTTTGATGAGCTTATTCTGAGCCTGCGCGAGGCGATGGACCTGACCGTCTTGATGATAACCCATGATCTGGATAGTTTGTTTAGAATATGTGATCGTGTGGCTGTTCTAGTTGATAAACATATTGCTATCGCCGATAGTTTGCCAAATGTGATGAAATTTGATCATCCTTGGGTAAAAGAATATTTCGGGGGGCCGCGCGCAAGAGCAGCCAATCAGGCAAAAGAAAAGGTCGAGAGTTAAGATGGAAAATAAAGCTCATTATGCTTTGATTGGGATATTTGTATTCCTGTCATTTATATTGGCGATCCTTTTTGTGGCTTGGTTGTCTAACGCCCAATTTGATCAGCAATTTGACGATTATGAGGTCACTTTTGTCGGGCCGGTGCGGGGGATTTCGCAAGGCAGTGAGGTTCGGTTTAACGGGTTGCGTGTGGGCGAAGTAACCAAGCTCAGCCTTGATCCAAATGATACGAGCTCTGTTCTGGTAAGTATTCAGGTAACGGGTGATACTCCGGTCCATACCAATAGTTACGCCCAGCTTGAACCATTGGGTCTAACGGGGCAGAATTATATTCAGGTTTTCTCGGGTGGTGAGGACTTTCCTTTACTTAGAGATTTTCCGGGTCGCGGCGAGCACCGCATACCGGGACGAATGAGCCAGATTGATAGTTTTGTTGAAGGCGGGAGCACGGTTATTGAGAGTGCGCAATTTGCCCTTAACCGCGTGAATGCAGTTCTAACTGAAGATGCGATAGCTGATTTCCACCAAATTTTGAAAAATATTGAAGTGCTTTCTTTCAAGCTCTCCGAAACCGATATAGATACGGCGCTTATCAATGAGGTGCTCTCGACATTCAAAACAGCAGCGGATGATGTGTCCAATGCGGCATTGGCCGTGGATGCAACTGCGGACGAAACCAAGGTCTTGGTTGAAGTTAATGCGAAAGAATTTTTAGCGCGTACCCAAAAATCCTTGGATGAGGTGGATAAAACGCTCTCTAGTTTTACGGGCTTTGCCGAGGGCGGGCGCTCGCTTACAGTTGACGCCAGTGACGCAATTAACCGGTTATCCAATTCAGGCTTTACCGATATTGAAGAGACAACGGACGCCCTGCGTCAGTTGATGATAACACTCAACCGCATAGCCGATAGTATTGATCAAAATCCGACAGGGTTTATTGCAGGTCGCGAGAAGCAGGAAGTAGAGTTACCCCAATGATAAATCTCAAAATACGCAATACGAAAACGCTAAACTTTCGGTCTATGGTTCGGTTGACGTCCCGAACATGCTTATTGGCTGGGATAGCGAGCCTCTCGGCCTGTGTGTCCTTACTTCCAGACCCTGAGCCTGCCGATCTTGTTTACCGCATAGATAATAATGTGAATTTTGTAGAAGCGGGCGCCAATGCACCGTCTTTGCGTATTGATCGCCCAACTGTCGCCATTGCATTGCGTGGTCGCGATATCATTATTTCGCAAGCAGATAGATCTTTATCTGTGGCAAGCGGGGCAATGTGGGCTGATGATATTCCAACCCTCGTACAGCGCTCTTTATTTGATACGCTGTCAGGGGCAAGTGATGTTATCGGTGTTTTGCCAAATTCTGGGGCGCGTCCCCAATACCGCATGAGTGTGAATGTGCTTAATTTCGAAGCGCTTTTCGATCAAGGCGAGGGCAATGCTCCGCTTGCGGTCGTCGCATATAGTACGGTCTTATCTGACGCCTCATCGCGTAAATTATTGGGCACATTTAGTACAAAGAAGACGGTGAGAGCCACGGAAGGGCGTGTATCGTCAATTGTACGAGCTAAAAGCCAAGCCAATGCACAGGCCATGGATGAGATCAAAAACTGGGTCAGTACAAAAATCGGATCAGCAAAATATGCGGTGGTTAATTAGCTTATTGGGCTACCCATTTAATGCCGCATCACAAAGCAGAAAAGCACGTCCTGTTTCGCTCTCCAGCTTGGTACGTATCGCCTCACGGTCATTTGCAATCGCGTTTAAGCGGTTTTGATATTGGCGGGTAAAGGCTCTTAAATCCGATTTAAACTCCGCATTGACCTCCAAGGCTTCCCGCAAATGGGTAACAGGCTCTGAAAGCCTATGTGATGTCGCTTGGCTCATGGCGATCGAGCCTTTGGCTTTACGTGCATTGGTCGCCTCTATGATACAACCATCATCCACGATTGCAGTTGGGGTTAAACCTAGCGCGGATAGATTGGCGATAATCTGTTGTTCATTGCCGTGCGATGATTGCGGATTTTCCGGTGTTTCCGTAAGAGGATTAGCGACCTCATTATCCCGCTCTGCTCCGGGGATAAGGTTGCGCCAGTTCCAGCGCGCCCGCCCGCGTAATTCCGGAGTGCTTTCAGTGGTCCGTCTAATGTCCTTATCGCGATGCAGATCAGTGTCAGTGGGCGGCATTTGCGCAGGTTCAGGATCAAATTGCGTTAAATGCGCATCTATGTCAGGCTTTTTTATATCCTGTTCGTAATTCACATCCTCGACTTTTAAATCCAGATTGTTGAGCGCATCCAGATCATCATATTGCGGAATATTTTCTGTGCTCTCTGCCAGCGGTTTTGGCTCTTCAATTTCCGTATGGCGCGGAGGGATTACAGGCGGAAAATCTTCCTCTATGGGTTTTAATCTAAGGCGTCCCTTTCTCTTACGGTCTTTCGTTTTACCAGCCTTGGCTTTTGGCGGCGCGGCTTTTTGGGAAAGGGCGGGGTTTACCGCGTCTATGGGCGCTTGGGGATTACGAGTTTCACTTATATCCAAGCGCGATTGCAGGGAGGCCATATCATTTTCAATACGGGCAATCTCTTTTCGAGTGTTTGCCAGACTTGTTTGAACACGTCTTGTCGCGGTTTGGCTAAGGCTCTCGGCTTTGGCATTGGAATATTTCACCATGTCTTCCATTTCCGCAAATCTTTGCTTTACCGCACTATCGGTGATGCGCGCGGCATCGGCCAAGGCTGTCACGGTTTGCTGGCCTGACAGGCTGGCTTTCGTAAGATTATCAGCGCTGGTTTTGGCAGATAAAGCAACTTCCCGCATGCTGCTTAGACGGTTCTCAAGCGATAATCCGAGATTATCCTGCTCATCTCTGAGGCTTTCAATCATCTCGGTGATTTCTGTTGCGTATTTCGCATAGATTTTTTCTAGTTGGTTTGCGCGCTCCGTCGTCATCTGGCCCAGTCTTTCAATCTCGCTATTATTATCAACCATGGACGAGGTGACGTCCAAGGATTGAGAGCGCAAGAAGTCTGCCGCAGCGTTTATTTTTGCCGTCGCGCCTTCTACCCCGATACGGGCCTCATCAATTTTCTGCTCGGATAAATTTGACGCGGTTTCAAGGCTTTCAAATTGGGACTTTAATGCCTGGTTAAGACCGGCCACACGCTCATCAAATATATCGGCCATGCTTTCTAAGCCTACGCGCTGTGCGCTCAAGGATTGGGCGACTTTTTCAGCCACATTATCTGTCATATTATGCGTTGCGCTAATGCTATCGGTTTGGTTTTTCAATGTAGATTCAAGTGTGCGCATACGCGAAAGAGCGACGTCAATTTGACTGTCTACACTTTCTATCTCCTGCTTTACCGCCGCGCTCATAATAGCTGTTTTGCTGATGACACTGACATCGGGCTGGGATAAGTCCAGTGCGGCTTTTGAAAGTTCGCTGGCTTGGGTTGATATTTTGGCTAATTGTCTAAAAGCATAGCCTGCAATGCCTATTAAGAAGGCCGGGAATAAAACCAGTAGGACAAGGCCAGCCATTTGTATCGGACTGAGGCGGTTCCAATTTAGGCCCAAATCAAAATAGCCAAAAATTACCGCACTTGATATCAGCAGCCATAAAAAGATACTAATGCCGATAACCCAACCCATCCAACGAAAAGATGGCGGGTCTATATCCAATCTCTGATTATGTCTTTCGACCGCGTCGCGTGTAATAAATTGTGGGACAGGATCGTGCGCGGGCTTTATCGATGTTTCTTTACCTAACATTGAAGCAGGTGCGAGAGGGGCCGCTGCGACAGATGTGATCGTCTCTGCTATTGGTGCGGCCACGGGTTCCGCTATAGGTTCAATCATGGCTTCGTCGTCAAGCTCAATTTGATCCGAAGTCTTATCTGTCTGATTATCAAGAGCCTCTACCATTTGCGCTTTTTCAAAGGGCACATCTTCAACATCAATATCAGAGATTTTGCTTAAGACAGCCTCTTTACTCGGTCGGTCCTCTTTAAGGCTATCTTGGGTGTTATCTAGTGTATCTTTCGGATTTTCATCGTCATAATCCAATGGTCTAAGACCTAAAGAAGAGATGATTTCATTCTCTTCGGGATCAATACTTTTTATCTTTTTAAATATACTCACAAAAATGATTCCGCCTATGGTCCCTCTATTAACCTCATATAAGATATTTTGCCGTAAAAGTACACTTAACAAGGCGACTACGCGATAGATGTTTGCGCCTTATGTGGTGAATAAAGTGGGGCTGACCATGGTGGAGTCTGTAAATAGGCGCGTGCGCGTCAATATCTCAGATCAAGAACGCGCTTATCTGCGTATGGCGAAAATACAAGAGGGGCATAAATTGCCTTTATTTGATCGTTATGGACAACGCATCAAACCGCAAATTATTCGTGCCTGTATCGATAAAGGACTGGCCGAACGCTGGTTTTCTAATCCGTTAAAACCGGACTGGCAGGTCTGTCGTTTGACACCAAAAGGTCGGCGGGTTTTACGCTAAAGCTGGGCGTACGGCTCTATCGGTTTGCGGGTTTTGTAAATTAGAAAACAGACAAGCCCGAGTGTGGCCATGCCCATAGGTAAGTCCATCACCGGATTTAATTTCGCCAAAAAGACTGACGGTGAGGGTAAGGCCGAGTTTTCATAATTTACAAATATAGCGGCAAAGAGATTATTGGCGGCATGTATGCCAATGGCCGCTTCCAAGCCCCCGTCAATTTCTATGACAAGACACATAAGAAAGCCGAATAGGAAGTAATGGCTTATCGTCATATAATAGACGAGTGAGTTGTCACCGGCCGCTTTTGTGGCCTCGGGATTAGACAGGTGAAGCGCCATGAAAAGCAGGCTGGTTAAAACATAAGCAAACCATCTATTTTTAAACACGCTCACTAAGCCCTGATTAAGATAGCCACGCAGCATGATCTCTTCGGTGGCCGATTGTAAGGGAATGAATAAAAGCGAGACGAGGGCGAACTGAAAGAAGCGTGTTTTATCAAAGGCAAAACCTAATTCGGATAGGCCTGTAAAATGTCCGATCAATGAAGAGGCAGCATAAATTATAAAGGTTATTCCCATGGCCTGTAAAAGTCTGTGCCAACGAAATTTACGCGCGGCGCTATGCAGGCTTAAAAGTGTGCGCTTATGGATGAATTTCTGAACAAGATAGAGGCCGATTAACAAGGCAGGAAACGTCAGGAGCATCAGCATATAGCTTTGAACATTCACTCCCATCATTTTTTGCATGAGTGTGTTGAGATCATCAGACCCCATCATAGGCGCTATAAGAAAGGCGAAAATAGCGCTTAGGGCGATCATGATACCTGTCAAAACACCAAAGGCAGTCTGGGTTTTATTTTTCGTATTCCGGTTCACCAGCCAAAATATGGACCCGAAAATAACACTTATGACGAGCCCACCAGAAAACCCCATAAACTTATTCATGTTTAAGTTTTCAAAATGGGCGAGACTTGAGCGTGTAAACTCTTCCCCGAGTTCAGGGTCGATTGTTGCGGCCATATCTGGGATAGGGGCCGTTAAGACGGACTGGCCTATTACCCAAACAATAATGGTAAACCAAAAGCCGACAATCCAACTCCACCAGCGGCTCTCGCCTGTTTGCGTTTGGTCAAAATAGGCTTGTGCAGGTGTCATAATGGCAGGCTTTCAAAATAGAATATGCCTAGAGCCTTAATCTGTGCGGGTTTATACAAGTTTAATAAAAAACCGCCCGAAAGTGGGCGGTTTCATTATTTAGAGCCTTTGGACGAGGCTAGTAATAGACATCCACTAAGCGCTCAGAGCCTTGTATGAAATAGGTTCCATTAAAGGGGGTGGCTGTGTGAAAAAGCTCTGGGGGATGTCTCGATTTTATCGGGTTTAGTTTAG
>CAZNCJ010000024.1:0-32543 GCA_964571595.1 uncultured Caulobacterales bacterium
AGTATCGTGTGTATCGCGCCCATTAAAGCTCTCCCATAGCAGATTTTCGCACAAACCGCAAAATGTGTGAGCTATGTGCGAATGAAATAAGCCAGTATTCAGGCCTTAATTCATTGTTTTCATTAATATTATGGGTAGGTATAGACTGGTTTTAAGTCTTGCGTGTCTACCAATTCCACCACGCCCGCAGCGGATTGCAAGGCCTGACTAAACATTTGCGACCGTTTGGACAAGTGTTTTTCATCACTTAAGCGCGGTTTTTATCTTTTAGCGGAGAAACACCGAACCAAGACTTATAGGCGCGGGAAAAAGCACTCTGTTCGCTATAGCCCAACATAGCTGCGATTTGGACCTGAGTGAGATTTTCCTGTGCGCTCAGTACACTATATCTCTCTCGTCTTACCTCTTCCAATATCTCCCGAAAGCTAGTGTTTTCCTTGCGAAGGCGTCTATGCAATGTACGTTCGCTCAACCCAACGAGTTTGCATATATTATTTAGATTGGGGGGTGTATTTCCCAAAAGTGATTCTATATAGCCCGCCACTCTCTGCCTCTCGCTAACGGGGCGATCAATCATTTTTAAATCTTGTTCCAGCCGTTTTGTTAAAAGCGACAACATACGGGCATTAGCTCCGGGTAATGGAAACTCCAGAAATTGTTTATCAAATGTCAAAACATCCCGCCGCGCTCCATATTCCACGGAACATCCAAACACATCGGTATAATTATCTAAATATGCCCTATTTGTGTGGCGTACTTTCATGGACTTTACAGACAAACCATGCACGGCTTTTATCCACATACCCATCATAGCCAGGGTTGCAAATGAGAGGTCAGAAATAAGCCTGAGCTTCTCCGGCGCGTCCTCATGCGTTTTCCAGATGATTTTGGCATCCATTTCACCAATTTCCATCTGGTTTACACCGAATTGTTGCGCAATAGGTTCAAACCGTTCACTGATTTCAAAACTCTGACGTAAGTTTTCACAAAACAAAATTGTATAAGCAATATCTCGATATGTTGCATGTCCGTGATTTAGTCCGCATTTAAATCCAATAGCCGGGTCTCCGCTCACATGCTCGGCATATTTAAGAACGAGATATAAAACCTCACCTTCAAAACGATGTGTTGGATCTTTAAGTGCCGGAAGCCCACCGGGAACCAAAGACAATAGCCCCTCTTTGCTAATGCCTAGCCCGATACAACTCTCGATGTTCTTTTCTAGAAATCTAGAAGAAATACTATTTGCGCCCATAATTTTCAGCTTATAGAACTGGCAGCAAATGTCAAAACGACCTGTCTTAAATCGTCAAGACATTGTAAATTTATCTTACTACATTCGAATTGTTGCGCAGCATAATATAGACTTTCCCAAAAGGACTAGTACGGGGCGCGACTGATATGGGGCGGTTATATGTGGGCGCCCCATATCTAATTCAAGAAATATACACGTCATCTGCTCAATATGATCTAGCGCAAGTCATATAGCCCTGATATAGCGGTGCTTATGAATTATATTGATGCCCATGATGCCGAAAATATTCGGGACGGTGCTATAAAGCTACATAGCCCTGCAGATTTTGAAGGTATGCGTAAGGCTGGCCGTATAGCGGCCAGCTGTCTTGATATGTTAATACCGCTGGTTAAGCCCGGTGTGACCACGACTATGCTTGATAAAGCCGCCTTTGAATTTATCCTCGACCATGAGGCCGTACCCGCTTGTCTGGGCTATCGCGGTTATCAGCACACTATCTGTACGTCAGTGAACCATGTCGTCTGTCACGGTATTCCGAACGATAAGACCCTTAAAAACGGAGATATTGTTAATATTGATGTCACCGTCATCGTCGATGGATGGCACGGAGATACCTCGCGCATGTATCCTGTGGGTACGATAAACCGTAAAGCCGAGCGGCTGACACAAATCACATATGATAGTCTCATGTTGGGTATAGAAGCCGTAAAGCCCGGAAATACCACGGGTGATATCGGACACGCCATCCAAAAATTTGCCGAAGGTGAACGCTGTTCTGTCGTGCAAGACTTTTGCGGGCACGGACTGGGCAAATTATTCCATGATAGCCCGAATATTTTACACTTTGGTCGTCCCGGCCAAGGGGAAATCCTACGTGAAGGCATGTTCTTTACCATTGAACCCATGATAAATCTCGGCAAACCGGACGTTAAAATCCTTTCCGATGGCTGGACGGCCGTTACGCGCGACCGCAAACTCACTGCGCAGTTTGAGCATTCTATTGGCGTGACAAAAGAGGGATGCGAGATATTTACTCTCTCTCCGGCTGGCCTACATAAGCCCCCTTATCTGTAGCCAGAAGACTTTCTGGCGTGAGCAAACCGGCAAAACCACATTATCACGGCCATAGCGACCGCTTAAGGGCACGGTTTGCACAAGGCGGTATTGACGCCCTTGCTGATTATGAACTGCTCGAGCTTTATCTCTATAATTCAATACCTCGCCGCGATATAAAACCTCTGGCAAAAACCCTTATCGAAAAATTCGGCAATTTTTCTGATGTTATTACAGCCCCTGTCGACCAACTCGTCGAAGTAAAAGGCATAAGTCTGAAAACGGCCAATGATCTAAAACTCATACAGGCCGCAGCCGTCAAACTCGGCCAAGAAACAGTTACCGGTCGCCCTGTGCTCTCCTCATGGTCGGCCTTACTGGATTATTGCCGCTCTGCCATGCAATTCGAGAAAAAGGAACAATTTCGTGTCTTATTTCTGGACCGTAAAAACCGCCTGATCATTGATGAAATTTTAGGCCAAGGTACAATTGACCGTGCCCCTGTTTATCCCCGCGAGATCATAAAGCGCGCCTCGCCCACGAAGCCTCCGCCATTATATTGGCCCATAACCATCCATCGGGTGATCCCACTCCCAGCCAATCTGATATTGATATGACAAAGCAAATTGTGAATGCCGCCAAAACTATTGGCGTGACAGTGCATGATCACCTCATAATCGGTCGCGAAAACACAGCCAGTTTCAAAACGCTGGGACTGATGTAGTGAAGTTATATATCTGCGCGGGTGTAACCTAGCGTTGCCTGCATTTAATCAAACCCTACTCTAAATTAAATTGACGATAGGTCTTTTTTGCTTTCAAGTGGCAAAAACAGGGAAATATTTATGAGCGACAAAACTAAGGCCGAGAAAAAGAGTTACCGCACATTTGTTCTCTTACTTTTGACACTGGTTTATGGGTTTAACTTCATTGACCGCCAAATCGTCGGCATATTAGCACCCTGGATACAAGCAGACCTCAACCTGACAAATACAGAACTCGGCCTCTTGGTTGGTCTGGCATTTGCCGCCTTTTACACAATTATGGGTATTCCGCTTGCCTTCCTTGCCGATAGGATGAACCGTGTAACCTTACTCTCACTGGCTTTAGCGGTCTGGAGTGGGTTTACGGCCTTGACGGGATATGCCCAAAACTTCGTTCATATTGCCTTGGCCCGTGTCGGTGTTGGTATCGGCGAAGCGGGTGGTAGCCCACCTTCCCACTCCATGATCTCAGACTTTTACGCCAAAGAAGAACGCGCAGGCGCGCTCGGTGTTTATTCACTCGGTATCCCCTTAGGGATTATGGCGGCTTATTTTCTTACGGCCTCACTCCTTGGCACGAATGCAGAAGAGGTTAATTGGAGACGTATTTTCATTACCCTTGGCTGCGTTGGCATAATTCTCGCCATTTTCGTTAAATTGGCCATACGGGAACCCGAGCGCGGCGCCATGGAAACCACTCAAAAAACCCCATCAGGTTATATTCCATTGAGGCAATCCTTCGAACAATCAAATTTACCGCCCCGCATAGCTATATTTGGCGGCCTTTTTGCGGCCCTCATTGGGACTTGGTCTCTTGGTTATATGTCCATAGTCTTTGTTATTCCTTTTGTTATTTTCTTAATAACAATGTTCTTGCTGAGCTTACAGCCGGGCGTCATGACGATTTTGTCTATCAAGTCATGGTGGTATATGGCGCTGGGTATCGCCTTTGCGAGTTTTGCCAGCTATGCGATTTCAGGGTTTCAAACCAAATTCCTCCGCCTGCTAGACCCGGATTTCAGCCCCCGCACATTCATCATCTGGATTGGTATTATAAATGGAACAGTTTATGTCGCGGGTACATATTTCGGGGCCAGACTGGTCGACTGGAAAGCGAAAACTGACATTCGTGCCTATGGGACTATTCCGGCTCTCGCGGTTTTATTAGCCCTTCCTTTGGCGCTTGCGGCATTCTGGGCCCCGACTATACCCCTCCATCTTATGATCGGAGCGGCTTTGCAACTTTGTCTTGGGGTTTATCTCGGGCCAAGTTTTGCCATCGCCCAAACCCTTGCTCCCGTTAAGTTGCGCGCCATGTCAACGGCCCTCTTCTTCTTTGTCTTAAATATGATCGCCCTTGGTGGCGGGCCAACATTTGCCGGGGCCATGATTGATGTCTTCCTTGGACAAGGCGAAACAGAGCTAAATGCCACGCGACTGGCCATGTATGTCACATTCATTGCCTATATTTTCGCGTTTATATTCTATATGTTGGTCCGCAAAACCCTCCCCAAAGACTGGGCAGAAGCGCAAGACCGCAATGAAGGTGAGAAAAACCCGTAAACTAAGCGGTTCAGACTTGACCTTTGGCACGCGCTTTTGTCTAAGACGCGCCTAGCTTATAATAATGAGTCTCTATTATGATAGAACGTTACGCCCGAAAAGAAATGACCGAAATCTGGTCTGCAGCCTCTAAATACCGCATATGGTATGAAATTGAGGCCCATGGCTGTGATGCCTTAGCAGATTTGGGGGTTATCCCCAAAGCGGCAGCGAAAAACATCTGGAAGCATGGCGGAAGCACTGAATTTGACGTTGCGAAGATTGACGAGATCGAGCGTGAGGTCAAACATGACGTTATCGCCTTTCTAACCCATCTGGCCGAGTTCATAGGTGAAGATGCCCGCTTTGTGCATCAGGGATTTACCAGTTCTGATATTCTCGACACAACCTTGTCTGTACAACTTGCTCGCGCCACTGACTTATTACTGGTCGGCATGGACCGGGTATTGGCCGCCCTTAAGAACCGCGCCATAGAACATAAAGACACTATTACGATAGGGCGCTCTCACGGTATCCATGCAGAACCTACGACTTTCGGGGTTAAACTCGCCCGTTTTTATGCTGAATTTGCCCGTGGACGCGAACGCCTTGTCGCTGCGCGCAAAGAAATAGCCGTCTGTGCAATATCCGGCGCGATTGGGACCTTTGCCAATATTGACCCCAGCGTTGAAGACTATGTCGCCAAGAAAATGGGCTTGTCTGTGGAGCCTGTTTCATCACAAATTATCCCGCGCGACAGACATGCTGCCTTTTTTGCCACGCTGGGCGTTATTGCCAGTTCTATCGAGAATATTGCTGTTGAAATCCGCCACCTTCAGAGAACAGAAGTTCTAGAGGCCGAAGAGTTCTTCTCAAAAGGACAAAAAGGCTCTTCTGCAATGCCCCATAAACGAAATCCTGTTCTCACCGAGAACCTCTCAGGCCTGGCTCGCTTGGTGCGTATGTCCGTTATGCCTGCTTTTGAAAATGTCGCCTTGTGGCACGAGCGCGATATATCACACAGCTCTGTTGAGCGCGGCATAGGCCCTGATACGACCGTGCATTTGGACTTTGCGCTGCACCGTTTAGCGGGCGTTATTGAAAACCTTGTCGTCTATCCCGAAAAAATGAAGGCCAATATGGACCGTCTAGGCGGCCTACATAATAGCCAACGCTTCTTATTGGCCTTAACGCAAGCCGGGGAGCAGCGTGAAAGCGCCTACAGGCTTGTCCAGCGCAATGCTATGAAAGTCTGGGAGATGTTCCGTACGCAAGGCGATGCTGGTGACGGGGCTTTTTTAAATAACATATTAGCGGATAAAGATGTCATGAAACTGCTCAGCGAAGAACAGGTGCGCAATATGTTTGATGACGGCTATCACCTCAAACATGTCGAGACGATTTTCGCGCGCGTTTTTACTGACTAATATGCAAGCCTTATGTTCTGTGCCGCAGATCACGGAACAGCAAATTAGCCATAATCACTAAATGTGAGAAGGATGCATAGTCCGGGCTATATTTATTCCAAAACCCTCAAAATGTAGAAACTTCTAACAGTTTGAAAGCAAACATGGTTAGTAAAGAATTAAGATTATAGGCGAGATAGATCAAACACGCCCCTAACTGCATTAATATGCATTTCGATCAATTTTTTTGAAGTTTTTATTTTTCTTATAAATCAATTACTTAATCCATAAATTAACTGTTTTGGAAACCAAAGTAAACAGCTCCCTAACGTCGTATTTGCGGATCATTTACCAATAGCCGTTACAAGCTGGTTCAACAAAAATAATATACTTCATTAACAAACACCAAAGGAATTGGACAATGAAAAAACTAACTTCTTTTCTAACAGCTCTTGTTGTTACAACTGCATTTTCAGGATCGGCATTTGCCACATCGCCTGACGCTTACATCGTAAACTTCCGTAACGATAATGACCCTAATAGCCAGGCCCTAGACGGCGCACTCGCATCTGCGATGGCCCTATCTGGCGCTAATATTGAAGAAGTTGTCATCGACACATCTACAGCCGCTAAGTGGGAAAAAGGTGCTCACGAGGCATTTGACCGTGACATCGTACCTGTTTTTAACAAGTGGGTTGGCCTTCCCGGTTTCGCCGTTATCGTAAACGCCAAAACAAAGCGCGTTATGGGTTGTGTAAACAGCACATTCAGTTCTTCAGAAATGGCAAATGAAATTCGTAAAATGGCCTCACGTGCCACTGGTTCAGCCTATCTTTCAAATGCTTCAGTCCGCTCTAAAACAACAAGCTGCCCAGCAGCACATAATGTCGACCACGGCTAAGCTGTAGACTGATTAAGATACTCCAATTCTGATTGGGGGGGGATATTTAAGCTCGGATGTTCAGGCATCCGGGCTTTTATTCTTTAAGACGAACTGTAATATGTGCCCTCTCCAACTGCGATTTTAAGCTGTTATTCAGCCTGACATGTTATAGTGCGCTCCATTGAACAATCCTTTTAGGACTTATTATGCAGAATATTTTGGGTAAAATTTTCAAAAAATCCTCACGGATTGCCGGCTATGGCTTTGGCCTATTTGCGGCGAATGCCTTTCTGGCAAGCACTCTGCTGGGCGGATCGACACTCAGCCAGAATGCGCAAGCCCAAATCCCTTATGCAACGACAAACCCAGAACTTTATGTCGTTATGTTCCGGGCGGATTGGTGCACACCCTGCAAGGTTATAGAGCCGATCATATATTCAGCCCTTAACAGCTTAAATGATCCCCAGATCGAATATGTCACGATTGATATAACAACGCCTTCGGCCTCAGAGGTGAGCGCACATGCCGCTTTTGATCGCAATATTGTCCCGCAATATAATCGCTGGCTGGGCGTGACAGGATTTGCCGCCCTCATCGATGCGGATACGAAACAGACCTTGGGATGCGTAAATTTGCTCTATGATCAAAACGCTATGCGTAATCATATCGCCTCGCTTAAAAACAAGGCCGTCTCAAATCAGCCCAATATCGATCTGACTTGCCCAGAGCCTAATAATCTCGGCTAACGCTCAAAATTTATCTCGTAATTTCCAGCAAAACTGTCTGATCAGATTTTGCGTAGTCAGAGGTTTGGGTTACGCCCTAAGCCTCCCCGTATATTTCTTCGCGGGCTTGGGCCAGAAATATCGCCATTTGCTCGCGTAAGGCTTCATCCGATAATTCGACATTTGTAGCATCCAGATCTTTGCGTAATTTACGAAATACATCTTCATCACCCGCTTCTTCCATATCTGCGGCGATGACAGAGAGCACATATTTATCAACGTCTTCAAGGCCCATAAGTTCTGCGGCCCACTGCCCTAATTTTTTATTCCGGCGTGCCTCAGATTTAAATTCTTTCGCAGCATCCATGACAAATTTTGCTTCATTTGCATTTTTGCGGTCTTCTATAGCTGACATTTACGTCCCTCCAGATAAGTCAGCTCTGTATTTAAGTACTCGCTATCGATTTAACAACCTTAAAATCGAGAGTTTTGCAGAACAATTCATATCTATTCCATTGCCGCCTCCCCTGCCCTAGGCTAATACCGCAGTCTAGGGAGATTCTTTCTTCATCCGAGAAAAGACGAAAGCCATGAGAGTCATATGAGTCGCCGTAAGCAAATTTACGAAGGTAAAGCCAAAATACTCTATGAGGGGCCTGAACCGGGAACCCTTATCCAATATTTCAAGGATGATGCCACAGCCTTTAATGCGCAGAAAAAAGCCACACTAGACGGTAAGGGCGTACTCAATAATCGCATTTCAGAATTTGTCATGCTCAGACTGGCTGAAATCGGTATACCGACCCATTTCATCAAGCGTTTAAACATGCGCGAACAATTGATTAAAAAAGTCGAGATTATTCCGCTTGAAGTTATTTGTCGCAATGTCGCTGCGGGCACTATGTCCAAACGCCTCGGCATTGAAGAAGGTGAAATACTGCCGGGCTCTATTGTCGAGTTCTGCCTAAAGCGTGACGATTTAGGCGATCCTCTAATTGCTGAAGAACACATTCATGCCTTTGGCTGGGCCAGTCAGGCAGAGATGGACGAAATTGTCGCCATGACGCTTAGAATAAATGATTATCTGCGCGGTATGTTTGCTGGCATAGGCATAAACCTCATAGATTTTAAAATCGAATTCGGACGCCTCGCTGTTGAAACCGGCACGGATAAGGGCGCGCATCAAATTGTGCTGGCTGATGAGATTAGTCCGGACAGTTGTCGCTTGTGGGATAGAGAAACACACAAAAAGCTCGACAAGGACCGGTTTAGACGTGACTTGGGTGATGTGACAGAAGCCTATACCGAAGTTGCGACGCGATTGGGCATTATCAAGCCAAATGGCAAAAATGCCGGAAAGCCAAAACTGTCAGTCGTCTCAAACGAAGAATAATCATGAAAGCCAAGGAATAATCATGAAAGCCATTATCAAAATCGGTCTTAAAGCTGGTGTATTGGACCCTCAAGGACGGGCAATAGCGCGCTCTCTAGGTGATCTTGGATATGAAGATGTCAAAGATGCCAGACAGGGCAAAATAATCGAAATTGACCTCCAAGGAGATGATGTCAGCGCCGCAGAGTTACAAGTCGTTGAAATGTGCGAAAAGCTCTTGGCGAATACGGTTATCGAAAATTACGACATTCGCATTGAGGTCTAGGGAGATTTGGCATGAAAACAGCCGTTATCGTCTTTCCCGCTTCGAATTGTGACCGTGATGCTGCCCGCGCACTCCACAAAGTGACGGGGCAGAAAGTGGAAATGATCTGGCATAGGGAAAGCACCCTGCCCGCCAATATTGACTTTGTTGTTCTACCGGGCGGCTTCTCATATGGAGACTATCTGCGTTCTGGGGCGATCGCCGCTCGCTCGCCTATTGTCAAAGATCTCGTCATGCGCGCCAAAAACGGCTTGCCTGTCGCAGGGTTTTGCAATGGCTTTCAAATCTTGACGGAGACAGGGCTTCTGCCCGGTGCGCTCATGCGAAATAAAGGCCTCAAATTTGTCTGCCGTCCAGAGCCTCTAAAGATCGTGAATTCTAATTCGCGCTTTACGTCAAAATACGGCTCTAAAACCGAAGTAGTCTTTCCTGTCGCCCATCATGACGGTAATTATTTTGCCGATGATGCCACGCTCAGCAAGCTGGAGAAGGAAGGCCGCATCATTTTCAAATATCAAGACAATCCCAATGGCTCCATGCTCGACATTGCCGGTATCTGCAATGAAGCGGGTAATGTGTTTGGCATGATGCCTCACCCCGAGCGCGCCATAGACCCTCTCCATGGCGGTACAGACGGGCTTGATCTTTTTAAATCCATTATCGAGTCGATCTAATGGCAAAGACTAAAAAACAAAAAATTACACCTGAAATGGTGCAAGAACACGGCCTGTCAGAAGAGGAATACCAGATCATTCTGGACCGTCTGGGACGCGAGCCTAATATTAATGAGCTAGGTATTTTCTCGGTCATGTGGTCCGAGCATTGCTCCTATAAATCCTCACGCAGACACCTCGCGAAATTTTTAACGTCAGGGGATAAGGTTATTCAAGGCCCCGGAGAGAATGCCGGTGTGATTGATATTGGGGATGAGCACGCAATTATTTTCAAAATGGAGAGCCATAACCACCCTTCTTATATCGAGCCTTATCAGGGCGCGGCGACAGGCGTGGGCGGCATTATGCGGGATGTCTTTACAATGGGTGCCCGCCCTATTGCGCTTATGAATGCGTTGCGTTTTGGCGATCCTTCGCACCCTAAAACTAAGTCCCTTGTTTCGGGTGTTGTCGCAGGCATTGGCGGCTACGGAAATTGTGTGGGCGTACCAACAGTGGGCGGCGAAACCAATTTTGACGAAGGCTATAACGGCAATATACTTGTTAATGCCATGTGCGTTGGCCTTGCCCATAAAGACAAGGTTTTTTATTCAGCTGCCAAAGGTGTTGGCAATCCTATTTTCTATGTCGGTTCTAAAACGGGCCGGGACGGTATTCACGGCGCGACCATGGCTTCTGCTGAATTTGATGATGATAGTGACGAAAAGCGCCCAACAGTTCAGGTCGGCGACCCCTTTACCGAGAAGCTCCTAATAGAAGCCTGTATCGAGCTTATGGAAACAGACGCCATCATCGCCATACAGGATATGGGGGCGGCTGGTCTGACCTCATCTTCGGTTGAAATGGCGGATAAAGGCGGCGTGGGTATCACACTTAATCTCGACAAGATTCCTCAACGCGAACCCGATATGACCCCTTATGAAATGATGCTCTCAGAATCCCAAGAGCGCATGCTCATGGTTATTCAGCCTGGCAAAGAAAAACTAGCTCTGGATATTTTCCATAAATGGGAACTGGACGTTGCTGAAATTGGTATCACCACAGATAGCGGACGTTTAGTCCTCAAACATAATGGCAAAAAGGTCTGCGATATCCCTATCGCACCACTTGCAGATGATGCCCCAAATTATGACCGCCCCTATACCGCACCCGTCAAGCCAGCCGTGCTTGATCACGCAGACATTATAGAAACGCAAGATTATAATGACGCTTTCAAGCGGATTATGAGCGCCCCTGACATCGCCTCTAAACGCTGGATTTGGGAACAATATGATCGTCATGTTATGGCCGACACAGTTGATAGTTCGCAAAGCGGCGGGGATGCCGCCATTGTGCGTATTGCCGGGACAAATAAAGCCGTTGCGATCACAACAGACGTTACACCGCGCTATTGCCAATCAGACCCTTATGAAGGGGGCAAGCAATGCGTGGCTGAAACTTGGCGCAATTTGACATGTGTCGGGGCTGACCCGATTGCGATTACAGATTGCCTGAATTTTGGCAATCCTGAACGCCCTGATATTATGGCACAATTTGTCGGCTGTATAGACGGCATGAACGAAGCCTGCCGTGCTTTTAACTATCCCGTCGTCTCTGGGAATGTTTCACTATATAATGAAACAAATGGCCAAGCTATCCCGCCAACACCGGCCGTAGGCGGTGTTGGTTTAATTCCTGACCTGGGCAAGATATCCTCACTCTCTGGGGCCAAAGAAGGCGACACCTTAATCCTTATAGGGGATACGCAAGGCTGGCTGGGAAGCTCTATCTATATCAAAACCATCTTACAGAGACGGGAAGGCGCCCCGCCCCCTGTTGATCTGGAAGAAGAAATTAAAAACGGGGACTATGTTCGCCGCCTTATCCGCTACAGACGTATTAATGCCGTGCATGATCTCTCAGATGGCGGCTTAGCCGTTGCAGCCACAGAAATGGCGATGAATTCTAATATCGGCGTTGAGCTTAAAGCCTCCTTCGACATGCCTGCACATGCCTGGTATTTTGGTGAGGATCAAGCCCGTTACCTATTGAGTGTAGGCGAGAACAGCGTGAATCCGGTTATCTCCACGGCTGATAATCTCGGCATTTCTGCCAAGATTGTCGGTAAGGTCGGCGGCGAGATGATAAAGGCTGAAAAGGCATTTAATGTATCCCTCTCTGAGACGAGACGCATTAATGGCGAATGGCTTCCGAATTTAATGAATAGCTAAGAGGTAAAACCATGCCCATGCAAGGTGATGACATTATAGCTCTTATTAAGGCCGCCATGCCGGATGCCGAAATTGAACTTATAGATTTGGCCGGAGATAATGATCACTGGAAGGCCGTGATTACGTCTAAAGCCTTTGAAGGTAAAAATCGCGTACAGCAGCATCAAATGGTCTATGCGGCCCTAAAAGGTAATATGGGCGGTGTTTTACATGCCTTAGCCCTTGAAACACACACGCCGAGTGATTAGGTGAGAAGCAGAGCCTAACGGAGATGATTATGTCTGATGCCCATGATAGAATTAAAAAGACCGTCATTGAAAATGATGTCGTGCTATATATGAAGGGCACGCCGACATTTCCGCAATGCGGTTTCTCATCCACAGTCGTACAGATACTCGATTATATTGGGACAGAATACGCCTCTGTAAATGTTCTGGATGATCAGGATATACGCCAAGGCATTAAGAGTTATAATAATTGGCCAACCATCCCGCAAATTTTCGTTAAAGGCGAATTTATCGGCGGATGCGATATTTTACGCGAAATGTTTGAGACGGGCGAATTGCGCGATCTTATGACTGAAAAAGGCGTAAAACTCAGCGCATAAGCGCCGATTATACACCATAAGGTTATAATCTAAATCCAACGAGATCGCGGCAATAATAGTCCGCATACAACGCTTATGTGCCCTATACATGGTTAACAGCTTGCAAATAGCGGCTTAAATCTTGTGTAAGACCTCCATGTTATCATAGCCCCAATTGCTTTTAACAGCTTTGACGGTTTAGGTATCATGTTTCTTATGAAGCCAAAAAAATCGCGGGGGACATTTCACTACGAAAGAAGTCTAAACCGCAAAAATCAGCGCTTATCCCTTAAGCGCCGTTTAGGCTCGGTTATGGCTCTCTCATTGAGTGGTGTTATTTGCTACACGGCCATGCATTACATACCAGCTTTTATCAACACGTCTAAATTACTCTCAATATCGAATATAAATATCTCGGCTCAGAGATTAAGCGCCAAAGCAGACAAGCATACAATTTCACGCTATCTGGACGTCATAAAAATCAAACGAGCCTATCTACGCGGTGGCCAGAATATTATGGCCCAATATGCCCTACCCGATAATTCCCGGCTTGAGCTTGAGATTGTGAAATGTCGCCGGTCTCTGTTTTTCGAAGTGTTTAAATGCGTACCAGAAGGCAAACAAAACATTGTCATCAATGATAAAACCGTAGGCTCGCAAAAATTCTCTATCGGCCATCCAGGCTTTTACGAATTTAAAAATGTCGTCGTACAAGCAAATAATAAGACGGATGACTACAAGATATTATGGCGTCGCAGCTAATTTAAGACCTAGCCGAAACATTTTCGATCTCTATCTGGCAATCTCGTTTAAACCCTCAAGCCATATTTGATGAAATTTATGCATTCTTCCGGGCATTAGCCGCGCAGCAATTCGCGATATGAACCCGTTCTGGGTCTCTTCCGTGATCACATAACAGCCATTTGGACGCGGTAGAATCAACCAAGCATGATATACTTGCATACCGCGGGATATTGAGGACCAAGCCAATCTTTCAAAGGGCTGAAACTCTTCGACTGTGCACGTAATATTCATGCCAAATGTCGTCCAATGAAATTCTGCGCCCAGAGATAATACGGCGTTTTCATCGCCTCCACTTATGCGGACATTTTTGGAATTAGAATACCAATTTGGCCATTTGACAGCATCAATAAGGTGCGCCCATGCCGCTTGCGGCGTGACATCCATTTCCAGACAATTTACAATATGAACATGGCTGTTCTGTGGTGCGAAATTATCTGGCCAATATATACCCGTCTCATCCACCGTATAATCTCCAAATTTATAGCTTTCAGCTAAGATGGCCTAGCTAGGGATAAAACGCAATCAGCACCGCTCAAAAAATAAACCCGCCATAAGGCGGGTAAATCACTTGGAATTTCTGGTTTGTCCCTCTTAGCGGGAGTAGAATTCCACAACCAGATTTGGTTCCATCATGGCCGGATAAGGCACCTCGTCAAAGCTCGGTATTCTTACCAAAGTTGCTTTCATACCTTTTAGGTCCAGATCAATATATTCTGGAATTTCGCGTTCAACGCTTTCCAAGGCCTCAAGTACAAGTGCCATTGTACGAGATTTTTCTCTAACCTCGACAACATCGCCCTCGCGACAACGATAAGACGGAATATTGACCCTTTTGCCGTTCACAAGCACATGACCGTGATTAACAAACTGTCGTGCTGCAAACACAGTCGGTACAAATTTGGCACGGTAAATAATGGCATCAAGACGGCGCTCTAACAGGCCGATAAGGTTTTCAGACGCATCGCCCTTCATCCGTGTGGCTTCATCATAGATACCACGAAATTGTTTCTCGGTGATATTCCCGTAATAGCCTTTTAATTTCTGCTTGGCGCGTAACTGCGTACCAAAATCAGATAGCTTGCCGCGGCGATTTTGGCCATGCTGTCCCGGAGGGAACGGACGCTTATTGACGGGTGACTTCGGACGTCCCCAGATATTTTCGCCCATACGGCGATCGATTTTATATTTTGCGGAATGACGCTTAGACATGCGTATAACTCTCTATTTGACGTGGACCGGCTGTTTTGGCCTTCAAATCAGCGATTGCAACGGCGGTTCCACACCTACCCGTGGTGATGGCGGGGTTTTATTACGCCCCGCCGTAATGTCAAGCCCTTAAGGCCTGATTATATCTAAGAGCCTATGGAATGGGTGATAACAGCTCTGGAGCGGTGACGAGGTCACGTACGCCGTGGGACTTGGCCTCGTTAAAGACATTGCCCTGCTTGGCCCATTTATGCAGCGAGCCAATATCCAGTTTTGTACAATTCGGGCGCACACTCCATGAGACTTTCACAGGCGAGCAAACACTCTGCGTGTATTTCGGCCCAGTTGTCGAGCCTCTGAACTGAACAGGAACGCCTGTCCCGCCCGGAATAGCTTTTGCCTGATGAAGCCCGCCCTGCGCGCTTCCTGCGTAATCATAATCCGTGAAATCTGCCGCATTGCTATCATTTACAACAAGAAATGTCTGTGCCTCGACCCGCAAGCGAGGGTTTTCGCATGTATCACTTAAGCAAGAACCGAGCCCTTCGCCGGGTGTAATATCGCATGTAGAATGCACCCAGTGGACTTCAATCGTATCGCCCGGCACAACACCTTTATAATAGGCCTTAGCGTCATAAGGTGCCTTTTCGGCATCGGTGAGGCTATCTGTTGCGTTACACTTATATCCACCAGAATCGCCCGGTCCGGCATAAACGCTAAAGTCCGGGCCTTTATGTTCGGCGTTTGTATGGGTGTGAATATTACACAAATTCATGTCTGAGGCCGGTGGTGCTATTTGAAAATCATCCAGGTTTAACCCTGCCTGGCTGGAAATATCGCGCGGTGTTTGTGGCCCAAAGCCCTCACAAAGCACCCCGTCACTTGTCGCCGTCGTAACAGTCTGATCTGCTTTTGAAGCCTCAGGTGATTTCGTATCGGATGACTGCGGAGCGCAGGCACTCAAAGCAAGCCCTAAAGAGGCCGTGAGCGCAAGACATGTCAGGTGAGACTTTGTAGAAGAAATAACGGTTTCCATGCAACATCCTTAAAATTTACTAAAACTGTTTGATTACTCACATACGCATTTTGTCGGTAAGAATAAATAGTCCAAGCCAAAAATAACGATTTATTGATACAAATAAATTGTAATCGCCTCCCGAATACTCATAGACAGAGTAACTCTATAACAAAGGCGCACAAATAATGTCCGACCAAAATAAAAATAGTGCGTCCCCTGCTCTTCTGACAGGATGTCTGGCTTATTTTTTATGGGGCTTATTTCCGATCTATTTTAAAATCACTGAATCTGTTCCTGCTTTGGAAATTCTCGGGCATAGGATTTTATGGTCCGTGCCATTTGGGTTTCTCATCCTGATATTCAGGCGCCAATTAGGCGATGTCATAAGAGCCCTTAAAAACCGGAAAACGGGCTACTATCTTTTACTGGCTTCGCTTTCCATGCTGGTAAATTGGGGGCTGTATATTTGGGCCGTACAGCAAGACCAGATATTCCAAGCCAGTCTGGGATATTACATTTTACCGCTTTTCTATTTTATCATTGGTGTCACATTTTTTGGGGAGAAACTTACACAGCTGAAAGTCATCGCGATAATATTGGCAGCTCTGGGTGTACTTGTACTGACCTTCTATGGCGGGGCATTTCCCTATATTTCGATCATACTCGCCACGAGTTTCACAATTTACACCATATGCCGTAAACAAGCCGATATAGACGCTCTGCCGGGGCTCTTCATAGAAACCCTTATACTCACCGCGCCTGCCTTAATCTATTTTGGAATGCTCTCCCAAGCTGGCACTTTGCACTTTGGCTCCACGACAGCCTCAATGACATTTCTCTTGCTAATGGCTGGGCCTATCACAGTTATCCCGCTTATGGCTTTTGCCTTTGCTGCACGTAGGCTCACGCTCATAACAATGGGTTTTATACAATATATGGCCCCGACCTTACACTTTATGATCGGCCTGTATTACGGAGAAGCCTTCACCAAAGCGCACGCAGCCTGCTTTGCCTTCATCTGGTTGGCTATCATTATATTTTCATGGGATAGCTGGCGGGATTATAAAAGCACCTTACATTCCAGCGCTACGATTACCCATTAAATCCAGGCACGGATGTGATGGCTGTCGAGAGGAAATAGGCCAAAGCAAAAGCAGCAAATAAAATCAGTATTTGCAAGACGTATAAATATGCCAAATCCACAAAGGGATGCACCTTTATGCGTTCATTACGTGTGCTGTGATTGTAAGATGATTTTAAAATGGCTGTAGATACCATCGCCAAGAAAATGATCACTAAAGGGTAGATATGAAACCAGCCAAGCACACCAGCCAATATGACAAGTAAATAGGGAAGGTAAGACATTATGATTTATCCTTTTGGTCAGACTGGCCGCGCCCTCTTGTAGCCATGCCGCGACCCTTCGCCAAGGCTTTAATAATCCCCCTGAAAGTGCGGACTTCCTGCGTCGTCATATTGGCGCGTGTAAAAGGGGCGCGTATGTTTTGGCGCATGAGGGCTTTCTTTTCTTCAGGGTAGAAAAACCCGGCCTTGCTGAGTTCTTCCTCAAGATGGTCTAGCATGCGGATAAAGTCTTCTCTGGGGGCAGCTAGGTTAATATCCGTATCAAAAAAATCTGGCGGCGCGCTGCTCTGGGAGGACTTCCAAATATAGGCAAATATATTCACGGCTTGGGCGAGATTTAATGACTGGAAAGCTGGATTAATAGGATAGGTCAATATCGCATCACACAAGGCCACATCCTCGTTTTTTAGGCCTGCCTTTTCCGGCCCGAACAATATGCCTGTCGCTATGCCTGTATTGGCCATGCCTTGAAGCTCCGCCCCAATAGTCTCTGTGCCTATGACTGGGATTTCCAGCTCTCGGCGCCGTGCGGTGGCGGCAAGGACATATTTCAAGTCCGCGACGGCCTGCGCGGTCGTGTCATAGACTTTAGCATTTTCGAGCACTGGTGCGGCTCCGGCGGCCATGCTGATCGCATCAGGATTAGGCCAGCCATCCCGCGGGGCCACAAGTCGCAAATCGGTAAGACCAAAATTTAGCATACACCGGCACGCCGCACCGATATTTTCACCCAATTGCGGATGCACAAGAATAACCGCAGGCGTGACCCGCTCATCAGGCTTTTCCACCTGCCCTAATTGATTCTTTATCGCTTTTCCCATTTATCCATCAAAATTTTACATTGCATTGCCTAAGCGGACCAAAATGGCCCTTTAACACGGCTTTGTGACTGCCAATACAGATTAATCCTTTTCTAAAAGCTGCGTGGGTGTTACACCGCCGCAAATTAATATGTCCACTACTTTACAGAGGAACACATGGCAAAAATTAAGGTAAACAATCCCGTCGTCGATATGAACGGCGATGAAATGACCCGCATAATGTGGGATATGATCAAAGAACGTCTCATCTTACCTTATCTTGATATTGAGTTGCTGGATTACGATCTCTCTATCCAGAGCAGAGATGCCACCAATGACCAGATTACAATTGATGCCGCAAATGCGATCAAGAAACATAATGTCGGTATCAAATGCGCAACCATCACACCTGATGAACAGCGTGTTGAAGAATTTAGCCTCAAGAAGATGTGGCGCTCACCAAATGGTACTATCCGTAACATTCTCGGCGGCGTTGTTTTCCGCGAACCCATCATCTGTAACAACATCCCGCGTCTCGTACCCGGATGGACGCAGCCTATTGTGATTGGCCGTCACGCTTTTGGTGACCAGTATAAAGCCACAGATTTCGTTGTCCCCGGGAAAGGGAAAGCCACAATGAAATGGGAAGGCGAAAATGGGGAAGTTATCGAAAAAGAGATTTTCGATTTCCCAGACGGTGGTGTACTCATGGGCATGTATAATCTGGACAAGTCTATTGGAGATTTTGCCCGCGCTTGCTTTAACTATGGCCTGCAACGCAAATGGCCGGTTTATCTGTCTACAAAAAATACAATTTTGAAAGCCTATGATGGACGTTTCAAAGATTTGTTCCAAGACATTTTTGACACTGAGTTTAAAGATAAATTCGCTGAGTTTGGCGGCGAGTACCAACATCGTCTCATCGACGATATGGTCGCCGCTGCTATGAAATGGTCTGGGGGATATATATGGGCCTGTAAAAACTATGACGGTGATGTGCAATCAGACACAGTCGCGCAAGGTTTTGGCTCACTTGGTCTAATGACATCCTTTCTGCTCACGCCGGATGGCAAAACAATGGAAGCTGAGGCCGCTCACGGTACAGTGACACGCCATTATCGTAACCACCAAAAAGGTGAAGCGACATCAACCAATTCAACCGCCTCTATCTTTGCCTGGACACGCGGCTTGGCCCATCGTGGTAAGATTGACGATAATGAGGATCTGGTAAAATTTGCCACAGGTCTGGAAGCGACTGTCAGAGAAACTATTGAAGGCGGTCAGATGACAAAAGACTTGGCCCTTCTTGTCGGAGATCAGCAAGGCTGGCTCACGACGACAGGCTATCTTGAAGCGATTGCCGAGAACTTTGAACGCAAAATGACCTAAAGCGAAATTTATGCGTCGTTATAATAAATCCCGCTATTTCTGATAGCGGGTTTTTTCATAGTGAGCGCCACACGGAGAAGCTAGTCATTCCCAACAAGGCGTAAAAACTCAGCCCGCTGTTCAGGCTGGTGGAATTTTCCGGATAGAGCCGAGCTGATCATGCGGTGCGGCGTTTTAATGCCCCGCATTGTCATACATAAATGCTCACCTTTGGCCATAACGGCCACATCATCTGTGCCCAGAATATCTTTGAGGTGATTGGCAATATCGGAAACGAGCTGTTCTTGTAAGGTCAGCTTATGTGCATGCTTATGGGCAATACGGGCAAATTTGGACAAGCCCAGAACTTTATCATCCGCAATATAGGCAATCGACACGTCACACCAGAAGGGCAACATGTGATGTTCACACATTGACCACACCTTCATGCCCGTCACTGCCACCATCTGATTGTGCTTTACCGCAGAAAAAGTTGTGTCCAGCTTTCCAGCGTCATATTCAATAAATTCACGCCAAAAATTCGCGATACGGCGCGGTGTCTCTACTAAGCCTTCGCGCTGCGGGTCTTCACCAAGCGCAGCCAATAATTCCGTCACAAGGCTTTTCACCTTTTCATAATCAATTTTCTTTTTTGGACAGGGTTCAAGGTCGGACATAAAATTCTTTCTGATTTAAGCAGGGGGTAATGACGTGAATGAGGCTCTATTTCAAGCCACTAATTCAGGAGGCTAATTAAGGGCGCTATTTTAAGGCGCTATTTAAGAGCGTCACGAATAGCCGTCACACGCTTTTTGTTTACACCGCGATCGGAGTATCCAACGCGCGAACTTGATCGGATATTCAAACGTCCCTCGCCCGCATCGACCACTTCAACATCGTCAACAAATTTGAATATTTTGGACATATAGGTTGCTGAAATATAGCTATCCGTTTCTGATATAATCGTCCCACCCGTCGCGATTATGGCTGTGCGCGCCTCTGATAAGCTTGCGCCTAATGGTGGAACAGATTTCTCAGGCTGTTCTGCGTCCGCACTACTCACACAATTTGGTGCGCTCCCCGTACAGCTCAAAGACCCGGCATTTAGTCCAGCTGCTGTTCCTTTTTGCGACCTTAGGCCCAAGAAGAAAAACAAAATAGTGACAAGCAAAATAAGCCCGATAATAAATTTAACGAATTGCATGATTGATCACCTCTTTCATATATTTATCATACCAGGTTGGCCCCTTTAGGCTCTCAAAGAAACCATTATGCCCACCATATTTCAAGCGAATATCTAAACAATTTTCGGCAAGTTTCAAACTATCTATATGCTCAGCTGGTACAACTGGGTCGTCCTTAGACATTATCAAGCTCACACTCACTGGACAATCGGCGAGGTCATCAGGCCAAATCCGATAGGCAGAGAAATAGGATTTCAGATCTGGATAGCCAGAATATTTAGGTAATATATGCTCCGACATTTCCATAATTGTCTTACAATTTAACGCTTGAGAAAAGTCATGCTTATCGGGATAGAGGCTCTGGTTTTTCTCCATTGTCGCAATGAGTTTTTTCTTGAAATAACGCTGGATTAAGATGTTTTCATCCACAAGCGGGGCCGCCTCCCACGGGTCGATAACAGGGCTTATGGCAAATATGTGAGAGATTTTTTCACCGCCCGCCTCTTTCATATCACGGGCCACGCGCAGGGCGAAATTACCCCCTAGCGAAAAGCCGACAAGAAAGACCGGCGCGCCGTCCGAGTATTCGCAGGCTTTCAAAACACCGTTCAAGACCTCGCCAAACCTTGTGGCGAGGAATATACCTTCATTTAAATGATGCGTTTCCCCGTGATCCCTAAAATTCAGGCGAAAAACGGAGCAGCCCTGATCAAAGAGCAAGCGTGCGGAAGATTTCACATAAGTGCTATCCATGCTCCCTTCCCAGCCATGCAGGAAAATGACCAGCGCCTTATTTTCTGATGCGCGGGAAAAAGCCCCCATAAGCCGCACATCAGTCCCTGTTTCATCACGGCCACACTCCAATATATGCTCACGCGCATTACGCTCCATGTCATGTGTTCCGCTTTTGCGAAATTTGAGGCTGGCAAGCCCGGTTTGCACCATTGCCGGGCGCATCCATAAGGGCGGATTATATTCAGGCAGTTCCATATGTAGCGACTACTTGCAAAATAGAAATTTTTAAACCTAAAACATTGCATGCGCTGGCTACAAAAATATCTTTTTGCCTTCTTGGTTCTCCCGACATTGGCTCTGCCCGCCTGTGAAACGCTTGAGACAGGCACAGTTCTGTCACTGGCGCGTCTGACACCAGAAGACATAGACCCTCTTTCAGGACGTGTCGCGGTTCTCTGGCCAGACACAATCAAGCAATACCGCCCTCCTATTTTAACGAGTAAGGTCATCAAAGACGGGACGTTGTTAATAGACGAAAAAATCCAGCTTGAAACTGACCCAGATGCCGCGCGCTTTGTGCCTTATCCCAAAGATAGCGGCTACCTACAGGTCTATAAAATCGCCCAAAAAGACCTCGAAACGGCCTATAAGGCCCAAAAAATCGGGGCGGATATAGCGGAAAACTCACCCTTATTTGGCGGGCCTAAATGGGAGATCACCCGTAATGCTGATTTCAGCTTCACCGTAGAACGCACGTCCTTTTACCGCTTTTGTGACGGCATAGCGCCGCTTGAGACATCAGTATGGGTCAAGGTCAATGCAAGCCGCCCCTATCAGCGCCTCATTGACCAAAAGGCGATAGACCGCATTGTCAGCGGACAAATCAAAGCCGAATGCGACAAGCCGGATACAAATTTCATTACGCCCGAATAAGCAAGGATGATTGAGTCCCGCTGATAAGAGCTATGAGGCTAGGCATCCTCGTCTGTGACAAATTCCATAATCACCTCGTCAACCGCGAGATTATCTCCGGCCGCCGCGTTGATCTTGGCAATCACACCCTTATTTTCGGCGCGTAAGGTATTTTCCATCTTCATAGCTTCGACAACCGCCAAAGCCTGACCATCTTGGACTTCTTGGCCTTCTTCGACCAGAATACTAACAATCACACCGGGCATAGGACAAAGCAGCAAGTTTGATGTATCAGGCGGAATTTTAACAGGCATGAGCTTAGCCAGCTCGGCAGAGCGCGGCGTTCGCACCGCCACCTTGAACTCGCAGCCTCTATGCCAGACCTGATAGCCCTCTGAGATTTTACGGGCGCTAAAGTTAAAGGCCGCATTATCGACAAAGGCGCGCACAAGTCTCTGGCCGGGTTTCCAGCTGGTCAGGACTTCCATTTCTATAGCTGCTTTTTCTTCATCGGGATTATCCATGACAATAGTACGCAGTCCGTATTCGCCTTTAATATCGGCAGTGTAAGACACATCACCGATCTGCACAGCCCATTCATCGGGAATATGGCGCGCATGATTTGCCAAAGCGCCTGAAATTTCAGCAGACCGGTGCTCTGAAATATCGTGCATGAGCGCGCACACGGCCGCGATTTTGCGCATATGGCCGCTATTTTCAACACCGCCCTCAAATCCTTCGGGATATTCCTCTGCGATAAAGGCGGTTGTGATGTCGCCGCGCTCAAATCTGTCATGGTCATAGACCGCTTGCAGGAAGGGAATATTATGCCCGATACCGTCCAGCTCGAACTCATCTAGCGCATGACGCATTGTATTCATGGCCACGCCGCGGTCCTCTCCCCATGTACAGAGCTTGGCAATCATAGGGTCGTAATACATTGAGATTTCGCCGCCTTCATACACACCCGTATCATTGCGAATGATAGAGCCGCTGGCCAGCGTCCCCTCAACGGGTGGGCGGTAGCGTTTGAGGCGCCCGATAGAGGGCAGGAAGTTCCGAAACGGGTCTTCGGCATAGATGCGGGATTCGATCGCCCAACCATTAAGCTTCACATCTTTTTGCTTGATTTTGAGCTTATCGCCATTGGCGGATTTGATCATTTGCTCAACGAGATCGACCCCCGTAATCAACTCTGTGACGGGATGTTCGACCTGCAAGCGTGTATTCATTTCAAGGAAATAAAAGTTCTTATCCTTATCCACGATAAATTCGACCGTGCCCGCACTGTCATAATTCACCGCCTTGGCCAGAGCCACAGACTCGGCCCCCATAGCTTGGCGGGTTTTCTCGTCCAAGAAAGGGCTTGGGGCTTCTTCAATGACTTTCTGGTTGCGCCGCTGAATAGAACATTCACGCTCACCGAGATAAATCACATTGCCATGCTTATCGCCGAGGACCTGAATTTCGATATGGCGGGGCTGTTCAACAAATTTCTCGATAAAGATACGGTCATCGCCAAAACTATTGGCCGCTTCGTTTTTTGAGGACTGGAAGCCTTCGCGCGCTTCCTCGTCATTATAGGCAATGCGCATGCCTTTCCCCCCGCCGCCGGCAGAGGCCTTGATCATAACGGGATAGCCGATTTGTTTAGAGATTTTAACCGCCTCATCCGCGTCCTCGATCAGACCCATATGGCCGGGCACGCAAGACACGCCCGCATCTTGGGCGAGTTTCTTAGAGGTAATTTTATCGCCCATAGACACAATGGCGTGCGGGTTTGGCCCGATAAAGGTGATCTTTTTCTTGGCAAGAAGTTTGGCAAATTCGGGATTCTCTGAGAGAAAGCCATAGCCGGGATGGACAGCATCCGCGCCCGTTTCCTTAATCGCAGCCATGATTTTATCCATGACCAGATAGGATTGATTGGCTTGCGGCGGGCCGATATGCACAGCTTCGTCCGCCATGCCGACATGCAGCGCATTTTTATCGGCATCGGAATAAACCGCCACCGTCTTAATGCCCATTTTACGGGCGGTTTTAATGACGCGGCATGCTATCTCGCCG
This sequence comes from uncultured Caulobacterales bacterium, assembly GCA_964571595.1. Taxonomy (GTDB): domain Bacteria; phylum Pseudomonadota; class Alphaproteobacteria; order Caulobacterales; family Maricaulaceae; genus CALCKU01. The sequence goes on from CAZNCJ010000024.1 coordinate 24,215, forward strand.
CGATTTGCTATAAGAATTTTTTTTATCATTTTAGCTCTTCATCAATCCAAGAATAATTTTCTGAGTGATCTTTATCCCAGTTATCCATCCCTGCTTTGGTTAAATATTTTCCTCGACTACCTATGTAGCTCCGAATCCAACGATCCGGCCTTTCTCGCCAATTCAAATTGAAAGCGGCACGGTTATTAAAGAAAAACATGGAATTATAGGGTAAATGATCATGTATCCACCAAGCGAGACTTTTCCAATCTGCGCCATTTTCATATTTTTCTGCAAACCAATGAACCTGAATACAAACCGTTGCACCTTTACGTCCCTTGCTATCGGGGTAATCCCAAATATGAGCGGCATAATTAGCCTGATTAGAAGAGCAATTATACTGGTTTTTGTTTTCAGCCCCCTTGGCATTTACTGTAGGGCTACGATAAGCTGAACGAATAACTAAATGTCCGAATTTTGCCCGTAAAGGTTCTAGCAAATTTTGACAAAGTTGACTTCCAGTTTCAACGGCAAGCTGGGGGTCTTCTGGATAATTGGGTAGCCCATGATAATCGGCAATGCTTGAATATAAAAAATCACGCATAAAATAATGATCTGAGAGACGCACTCTACCGAGTTGCTCCAGAGATTTCACACCATTGATTATTTTAGCAACCTTAGTCATCAATTAAACTATATCTTCGCATGTCTTAAACCCGCATCCCGTCATCCTCGGGCTTGACCCGAGGATCCACGCCAAATCGTCAGATGGATCCTCGGCTCGGAGGCCAAGGATGACGCTAACGCTGTGGCCGAGGAAGTCGCAAAGGCGTAAGGGGTGAGTATTAATATGAGACATCAAATTAATCCCCTAGAGCGGCAGATTATCGTGTTTCTTCCACGGGTTTTCGAGCTGCTTATCCTTGAGCAGCGCAAAGGTCCGATTGACACGCTTTCTTGTGCTGCGGGGTTGGATAACCTCGTCAATATAGCCGCGTTCTGCTGCGCGGAACGGGGAGAGGAATTTTTCCTCATAATCGGCGATATGCGCGGCGGTTTTTTCGGCGTCGCCAAGGTCTTTACGGTGTAGGATTTCAACCGCGCCTTTGGCCCCCATCACCGCGATTTGGGCGGTGGGCCAAGCATAATTAATATCGCCGCGCAAATGTTTCGGCGCCATCACACAATAAGCGCCGCCATAAGCCTTACGCGTAATGACGGTCACTTTGGGCACTGTTGCCTCGCCGTAAGCATAAAGCAGTTTCGCGCCGTGCTTAATCACCCCGCCAAATTCCTGACTTGTACCGGGCAAAAATCCGGGAACATCCACCAGAGTGAGGATCGGAATAGAAAAAGCATCGCAAAAGCGTACAAAACGCGCGGCCTTGCGCGAGGCATCACTATCAAGACATCCCGCCAGCACCATAGGCTGGTTGGCGACAACACCCACGGTCTGGCCCTCTAGGCGGATAAAGCCGCACAGAATATTTTTGGCAAAATCGCGTTGTATCTCGAAGAAATCCCCCTCATCGGCGAGTTTTTCGACAAGCTCATGCATATCATATGGCAGGTTGGGATTATCAGGCACAAGACTATCCAAGCTCTCATTGACTCGGTCATGCTCATCAAAGAATGGCCGCGTGGGTGCGCCGTCCCGATTATTAAGCGGCAGGAAGTCAAATAAGCGGCGAATTTCCGCCAAGGCTTCCATATCATTCTCAAAGGCCCCGTCCGCGACAGAGGATTTGGTGGTATGGGTTTTCGCACCGCCCAATTCTTCGGCTGTGACGATCTCATTTGTCACGGTCTTAAGCACGTCAGGCCCAGTGAGGAACATATATGAGCTATCGCGCACCATGAAGATAAAATCGGTCAAAGCCGGGGAGTAAACCGCCCCGCCCGCACTCGGACCCATAATCACGGAAATTTGCGGCACAACGCCCGAGGCCAGAATATTGTTCTGGAACACGTCTGTATAACCTGCCAGCGCCGCGACTCCTTCTTGGATACGCGCTCCGCCACTATCATTAAGGCCGATAATGGGCGCGCCTTGCTTGATCGCCATTTCTTGGATTTTGCAGATTTTACGGGCATGGGTTTCCGAGAGTGAGCCCCCAAAGACGGTAAAGTCTTGGGCAAAAACAAACGTCTTACGCCCGTTAATCGTGCCCCAACCTGTGACAACCCCGTCTCCGGCAAAATGGGTCTTATCCATGCCGAAATCCGTTGAGCGGTGCGTGACAAACATGTCAAATTCTTCAAAAGAGCCGGGGTCGAGCAAAAGCTCTAGGCGTTCGCGCGCGGTCAACTTGCCTTTGGCATGTTGTTTATCGATCCGGTTTTGCCCGCCGCCTTGGCGAGCTTCTGATCTACGGGTCTTTAGTTGATCAAGAATATCGTTCATTATGTCCCTCTTCCCAAGCGCAAGTAAACATATTAGCTTTTTCAAGCGTAACCTATAGTTAGTAAAACTGGTAAGGTCAATACTGATAAGTCTATCAGTATAAATATGTTATGTGGCTCCAGCCATGCAAATATGTAGCAGGCTTTTGCAAAAATGTAAGTTGCGCGGAAAGTCGCACTCCCTATTTATAGATTATGCTATGTTTAAATGATCAGGCTGAGGTATACACATTAAACACCTTTTTGATCTATAAAGACAAATAATGAATATCAATAAGTCATATCTCTTTGCCGGCTTTGCCATTTTAGCCATATTTTTGTGGTTCTGGGTCAATACCACCCAAGGTGAAAAGCCTGAACCGGCGCCCAGTCTGGCCGCGCAAAATACGGAAACTGTCACCCCCACAGTTGTCGTGGAAAGGCGCGAAGCCAGCTTGCATCAAAACAAGCTCAAACTTTTTGGGCGCACCGAATCTAATCGACAAGTGGATGTAAAAGCCAAAACGGCCGGTGTGGTGAGTGCTACTCCCCTTCGGGAAGGCCAGCGCGTCGCCAAGGGAACGATATTATGCCAGCAGCAAATTAATGCTCGCCAAGCTGTGCTGGATCAGGCAAGAGCCAATATGAAAAGCATTGAATTTGATAAGCGCTCAACGAAAATACTCGTAGATAAGGGTTATCGCTCTGCAATCCAGCTCACAAATATTGAATCCCGTCTTGATGCCGCCCGCGCGCAAATCAAACAGGCTGAGGTCGAGCTTAATAATGTCAATATGTTCGCCCCCTTCACAGGTATTTTTGACAGCCAAATCGCCCAAGTCGGTGATTTTCTGGCGCCCGGTCAAACATGCGGCTCTGTTGTAGAGTTGAACCCGCTTATTATCTCTACCGAGCTGACCGAAAAACAAGTCGGCAAGGTTAAACCCGGGCAAGTCGCCGATATTGAACTTATCACAGGCGAATTGGTCAAAGGTAAAATCCAGTTTATCGAGGCCAATGCCGATGAAACGACTCGCACGTTTCAAGCAAAAATCTCGGTTCCTAATCCGAACTATGCCCTTAAAGGCGGTGTGACGGCCAATATCGTCATCCCGACCGAGACGATTAAAGCCCAAAATATTCCCGCTAAAATCCTGACACTCAACACATCTGGCAATGTCGGTGTGCGCTATGTGGACGATGATGATATTGTTCGCTTTGCTGAAACCCAAACCATTGATGAGGAAGCCTCCGGGGTCTGGGTTATAGGCCTACCGGAAAACACACGTATCATTGTTGAGGGCCAAGACTATGTTGCAACAGGCACGCGCGTAGACCCTCAAGCGGCTAATTATAATACAGGCGCGCGTTAGGTGGGCGGCATTGTCGGCATAGTCGGATTTTCAATCCGTAATTGGCGGATGACGCTCAGTATTATGTTCTTTTTCGTGATTGGTGGCTTTCTGGCCCTATCACGCCTATCGCTGGACGCCGAACCTGATATCCCTATTCCGTTTATAAATGTAAGCGTGGTCTTACCCGGCATCTCTCCGGAAGACGCCACCAGATTATTGGTAAGGCCGCTCGAGACAGAGCTTAAATCTGTCGACGGCATTAAACAAATGGATGCGGTAGCCACGACGAATGTGGCTTTTGTTATTTTAGAATTTGAAGCCTCAACTGATTTGGATCAAGCCATAGCCGATGTCTTGGAGAAAGTTGATCGCGCCAGAGCCGAATTTCCCCAAGAATCGCAAGAACCTGTCGTCGAGGAAGTAAGTGTTTCTGCTGTACCTATTTTAACGGTCAATCTCTGGGGAGATGCACCCGAACGTGAAATGCAAAATCGGGCCAAAGATTTGCAGCAACGCCTCGAATCCCTCCCCCAAATATTGGAAGCCAATATATCAGGCGAGAGGACGGACGTCCTAGAGGCTATAATTGACCCCTCTAAACTGGACAGCCTCGGGATTACCTTTGATGAAATTCAGGGCGCAGTTGCACGCAATAATGCCCTAATCGCCGCAGGTGTTGTGGAAACAGAGAGCGGTAAATTTAATGTCAAAGTTCCGGGCTTGATCGAGCGTCCAGAAGATTTGGCTAATCTGGCCCTCAGACGCGGGGCGAATGACTCCATTGTCCTGATGTCGGACATTTCCAATGTAAGGCGCGGCTATACCGATATTGAGAACATTGCGCGTTTTAATGCTCGCAGCTCTGTTTCGCTTGAAGTCTCCAAACGCCAAGATGAAAACATACTTGAAACCATCGATCTTATAAGAAAAACAGTGGATGAAGTTGCGAGCCGCGATGACTGGCCAACCACGATTAATGTCACATATAGCCAATCGCGTGCGAAATTCATCACGGATATGATGCGCGAATTATCGGCCTCTATTATCAATGCGGTTATTCTGGTTTTTATTGTCTGTATTGCCGCGCTTGGCTGGCGTTCGGCCCTCTTTGTCGGTTGGGCCATTCCGTCAAGTTTTCTGATCGCCTTTTTCCTCTTCTATATCCAAGATGAGACAATCAATATGATGATTTTATTTGGCCTGATCCTCTCTGTGGGGGTTCTGGTCGATAGTGCTATTGTCATTGTAGAATATGCCGATAGAAAAATGGATGAAGGGCTCGAGAGAAAAGAGGCCTTTCAAATGGCGGGCGAACGTATGTTCTGGCCGATTGTCTCTTCAACCGCGACAACCCTTGCCGCCTTTTTACCGCTTTTGTTTTGGGAAACGATTACCGGTAAATTCATGTCTTATTTCCCGCGGACTATGATTTATGTCCTCTCGGCCTCAATGCTGATGGCTTTGATATTCCTGCCAACACTCGGGGCTAAAATTGGATTCAAACCCAAACGGAATATCAATTCCAACGCCGCCCTTTTATCTGCGGCCAAGGGCGACCCTTCAAAAGTGAAAGGTTTCACCGGATTTTACGTGCGTTTTATCCGGCAACTCATCAAATTCCCCATACTTGTTCTTATAGGGGTTGGCCTAACCGGATTTTTCATAATGGGCGCCTTAAATGCCAGTATTGAAGGTCCGCCTCCAAAACCAGTAGAGTTTTTCACACAAACGCCTGGAGATGAAATTTATATCTATGCCCGTACACGAGGCAATAGCACCGCGCAGCAAAGTCTCGATCTGGCTAAAGATCTGGAACAACGCTTACTGGGTATAGAAGGAATTTCTTCACTCTATGCGCTCACAGGACCAGGGGCTGCTGGCGGGGGCGGGGGCAGCTTTAACGGCCCTACTAATGTTCCTGATGATACGACTGTGCGTCTCTTTATAGAGCTTTTGCCATTTGGTGAGCGCCGACATGTCATGGAAATACTTGAAGATGTCCATAATAATGTCAGCGGCATTCCTGGTGTTATAACACAGGTTGAAGCCTTGGATCAGGGCCCACCTATCGACAAAGATATCGGCATTCAAATTTCCTCTGAGAACAATGAATTGCTCAAAGCTCTTACACTTAAATTCTCTGAAAAACTTGCCTCCATTGAGGGGGTTATTGATGTTGAAAACTCCCTGCCCCTCCCCGGTATTGATTGGGAAATCGAGGTGGACCGTGCTGAAGCAGGTCGTTTGGGCTTGGATGTTTCCCGCATTGGGGCGGCGATCCAGTTCATCACAGAAGGCGCTCTTGTTGGCCAAGTACGTCCTTTAGATGTTGAAGATGAAATCGATATCCGCATACGCTTCCCGGAAGGTGCGCGTGATCTCAACCAGCTTGATAAACTCCGTATTCAAACCTCTGAAGGCGCGGTTCCTTTATCCAGTGTCGTCAAACGTGTGCCTCGTCCCCGTCAAGATAAAATCGAGCGCCGTGACCTCTCGCCCTTTTATGTGGTGCAAGGGAATACGAAAAAGGGATATGCGACAAATGTACAGGTTGAGGAAATACAAAAATGGATTGAAGAAGAAGCGGGCCTCCCCTCTTCTGTGAACATTAAGTTTCTGGGCCAAGCTGAAGAAAATGCTGAAGCCGCTCAATTTGGCGCAAATGCCGCTATGGCGATATTATTCATGATGGGTATTATTTTGCTCTTGCAATTTAACAGCTTCTATCATGTATTTTTAACCCTCTCCTCGGTTATCCTCTCAGTATTCGGCGTCATGTTGGGGCTCGTTTTCTACCCTTATATCAGCTTCATACTTGTCTTGACTGGCGTGATAGCCTTGGCGGGTATCGTCGTGAATAATAATATCGTTTTAATTGATACTTATCAGCGTTTGAAAACCCACGGATTTTCAGGCCAAGAGGCCGCTTTGCGCACGGCCGCGCAAAGATTACGTCCTGTCGTCTTAACAACATTGACCACTATTATTGGCCTCATGCCACTTGTACTTGGCTGGCAGGCTAATATTTTCTCAGGCGAGTTTTCAACAACCGGCTCCAGCACGTCAGATATCTGGGCGCCCGTATCTTATGTCCTATGTTGCGGTCTTGGTTTTGCGACAGTGCTGACACTGATTGTAACACCTGTGCTTCTTGCCATGCCGTCTGTTATGCATAACCGCTTGGTTAAATTAGGGGTTCTAAAACCGTATAAGAGCCCCTCTGTTCAAGCCAGCGAAGTTCCCGCAGAATAAAGTAAATCCATTTAAGGTTTGGCAGTCGGCTCTGTATCTTTCGGTGAAAAAATCGTCGTATATTGCGTTCCGCCGCCTTTAAGCTGGCGTCTTATTTGCCAACGATCTTCATCCTGCTTGACGAAAATCTGATTGGAAAGTTCTCCTGATTGTGGGGCCATGCGTTCGAAGTCTTGTTTAAGCTCCACACTTTCCCCGTCAGGCGGGGTAAGCTCGACGACCATTTCATAACTGCCAACTGCAAGCGTATCTGCGCGAATATAAAACCACCGCCCATCAGCGGCGACACGCGTATCCCCAATAACATTCCCATCAATATAAATACGTACACGCCCCTGTCTTTCCGCCTGACCTGAAAATATAACGGCGCCCAGGTCATCATACTCTACAGGACCCAAACTTAGAATATCTGTAGCGCGTCGTGGCCCAAAAGGAGATTGCAATATACGGGATGCACCGCCCGGCGAGGTCAATAATGCCAATGCGGGCACAGGTGTAGTTACTGGGGCAGACTGCGCAGCTGTTCCTGACGCTACCTCCACTGGCTGTGCTGAATAGGGTATGCGCAATAAAGTTTCGTCAGTTTGTAAAAGCTGCCCATTCGCAAGAGCGATATTGATAGAGATTTCCATAACTTCATTTGGAACAATTTGGATATTGGCCGTCCAATTCCCCTCCTTTGTCGCGCGCACTTGCCTGACAGAGCTTTCCTTATTCATGATAACTATCGTGGCTTCACTCTCAGCATTTCCTGATAATCTGATCTCATTGCCGATTTGCGAAATCGATTGAAAGCGGGCCGGGGTAATTGTGCGGTTTAACTCCTCTACCGCTATCTCACCGGCTACAGATTTATTATCTCCCGTCTGCCTGAATGAAAACCACCCCTGTATGACAGCAGTTAGTACGGTTGCCATAAAAAACCCGATAGCCAATAGCCATATTAATCGCCTGCGCATATCAACCCGCCCTTTGCTGTGTTCCGGCCAGCAAGTTCTGGCAGATAGTTTCCAAGCCCAGCTTATCTTGCTCATCAAAACTGCCTTTGGTAAGCGAGTCGACATCCAGCACGGCGGCCAAATCCCCCATTTCATCAAAAACAGGCACGACAATTTCTGAATTTGAGCGGGCATCACATGCAATATGGCCCGGAAATTCATGAACATCTTCAACAATAACGGTTTTACGCGTTTGTGCGGCCGTTCCGCAGACACCTCGCCCGAACGCTATCCGTAAACATCCCAATGTTCCCTGATAAGGCCCGATCACCAACTCATTGGGTTTGTCGGGATCGACAAGATAAAAACCCGTCCAGAAATAATAATCAAAGGCCTCGGATAAAACGCAGGCCGCAGAAGCAT
>CAZNCJ010000025.1:0-32208 GCA_964571595.1 uncultured Caulobacterales bacterium
AAAACCCCAAACATCTCTTTGCGCAAATCACCTCGCAGGATGCGGATAAAGGCGTCCGCCATTTTAGCGGGTTGGCCGCTGAGCTTGGCATTGATCTGCTGATAGGCTCGCTGGCAATCAGAACGGGGGATGACCGCGCCGTCAACCGGTCGCTACTGTTTGGGCCTGACGGGGGGCTTAAGGCCGCTTATGATAAAATACATTTATTTGACGTGCAGGTTTCCAAAAAAGAAACTTGGAAGGAAAGTCGGGTCTATGACGCCGGAAAGCGCGCGGTTATCGCACCGATTAAGGGCGCAAATCTGGGCCTGTCCATTTGCTATGATGTGAGGTTTGCCAGCCTTTATCGTCATTACGGGCAAAACGGGGCCGACATTATTGCGGTGCCCGCTGCCTTTACCCGCCCGACAGGGGCGGCGCATTGGGAAACATTATTGCGCGCGCGGGCGATTGAAACGGGCTGTTTTATCATCGCCCCGGCCCAAGGCGGTCGGCACGCCGATGGTCGGGCGACATGGGGGCACTCCATGATTATTGATCCTTGGGGAGAAATACTCGCCAGTAGCTCTGACGATAAGCCGGGTTTTATCTGCGCGGATATTGATATAAAAGCAGTTGAAACAATACGGGATAAAATCCCCGCCTGGAGCTACGAAACAGGGTGGTCAGGTGATCAAATATAATTTGATATGTAAAAACCAACATGAGTTTGAGGCTTGGTTTTCCAAGGGATCAGACTTTGATGTGCAAGCTAAGAAAGGCTTGATAAGCTGTCCGCATTGCGCGGTAACGCAGGTCGAAAAAGCCATTATGGCGCCGGCTATTTCAACCGCACGTAAAAAACAGGCACGGCGTGAGAATCAGGCAAAATCACTACAGATGATTAATTCTCTGGCTGATAAAATCCGCCGCGAAATTTCTGAGAACTGCGAGAATGTCGGCGATAAATTCGTTGATGAGGCGCGGGCTATCCATTACGGCGACAGCCCAGAGCGCGGTATTTATGGTCAGGCCTCCGAGAAAGAAGCCTCAGATCTGCGCGAAGAAGGCATTGAGGTGGCCTCTCTGCCCGATGCGCTCATGCCGAAAACCGACCTTAATTAATTAAACTCAGTCGGCTTAAGCCGCCTGTAGCAGTCGTCGAGCGGGCGTGGCTTTTGGCAGAATGATAACATTATCGGTATCGAGTGCCATAATCGTCTGACCGTTTTCTATCGCACGTAAAATATCTGTCTCTTGGGCAAAAGGCCCGAGCTTGACCATAAGGGCTTCTTGCTGGGCATGTTCAGCCAACGTTGCCAAAGCCTTAGCTTGAGAACGGCTGAGATAACCTTCAAAAAAAGCGAGCTTTAGACGCGGGCTTAGACGCGAGACGGATAAAATTTCGATGACACATGTCTTGGAAATATAAAGCTCTGTGGCGATTTCCATCAGACTATGCCCTGAATTTTGTAGACTTTTGACCTGACGATAAAGATCGCGATTATTCAAGAGTTTTGGAACTATTGTGGGGGGTGTTATCTTTGCAGATTGGTTCTGATCTATCAGAATATACGGAATATATTTTAAGTCTCTGGGAAGCGTGCCTTTGGCGGCCATGCGGCGCAGAGCGGCAAAGCGTTTCTTGCCATCAATGATCATGAACTTATCAGCAGACTTCACAACTACGAGCGGGTTTAGCAGTCCGAATTTTGCGATAGCACGTTCAAGGCAGCGGACTTCCTTGAGTTTGTCTCCATAGAGGATGGGTGATCTGGCGATCTTGAATTTTGAGAAAACCGCCACCCTTTGGGGGGAAAGTGTCGGGTTATGTGTCATTCTGGGCTCCAACTTAATGTTCGATTACCCATTCACCAATACTTATATTTTGGTGTTAAACCTAAACATCGCGCAAGACCATTCACGCTTTTTAACATAAGCGTGAGCTGATCGAATTTGGCAAATTGCGCATAATGATCAAATAAAGCTGGATTATATTGCTCCGCGCTATTGGCATATAAACATGGTGGGTATAAGAAAGCCCGACAAAACCCCCGTATGAAGGAGAATTATATGGCACGGGCAAAAATTGCACTTATCGGCGCTGGCATGATCGGCGGAACTTTGGCCCATATCGCCGCTCGCGAAGAATTGGGTGATATTGTTTTATTCGACATTTTTGAAGGCACCGCTAAAGGTAAAGCGCTAGACCTTAGCGAAGCTACACCCGTCTTCGGTAAAGACAGTAACTTAAAGGGTACAAATGACTATGCCGATATTGCAGGTGCGGATGTGTGTATCATCACCGCAGGATTTCCGCGCAAGCCCGGCATGGACCGTAAAGACCTTGTGGGTAAGAACCTCGGCGTGATTAAACAAGTCGCAGCCGGTATTAAGCAATATGCGCCGAAAGCCTTTGTGATCTGTATTACAAACCCGCTGGACGCTATGGTGTGGGCTTTACAAAAATTCTCGGGATTGCAGCCGCGCAAAGTCGTCGGCATGGCCGGCGTTCTCGATAGTGCGCGTTTTCGTTATTTCCTTGCCGATGAGTTTCAATGCTCTGTTGAAGATGTACATGCTTCGGTTTTAGGTGGTCACGGTGATACTATGGTGCCGCTTATCCGTTACTCGACTGTGAACGGTGTTTCACTGCCTGACATGATCAAGATGAAGTGGACGACACAGGAAAAAATTGACGCGATTGTCCAACGTACGCGTAAAGGCGGCGGCGAGATTGTTGGCTTGCTGGGTAATGGCTCTGCCTTTTATGCACCGGCTGAAAGCGCGATTGAAATGGCGACAAGTTACTTACGTGACAAGAAACGTATTCTGCCATGTGCGGTAAGACTGTCTGGCCAGATTGCGGGCGTGCGCGGCCTTTATGTCGGCGCACCTGCCATGATCGGTGCACGCGGTGTTGAGAAAGTTATGAACCTTCGCCTCAAAGCTGATGAGCGCGCCATGTTTATGAACTCTGTGGCGGCCGTTGAGAAGATCATCGCAGAATGTCAGGAAATGGAACCAGAGCTGCGCGACTAGCTAAACTCTGATCCTAAATAATGAACCCGCCGCATTGACGGCGGGTTTTTATGTCAACTTACTATGTGAGCCGTCGCAAAGCGGGGTGTTCTCAGAGCGCTTACATGCACAGAAAAACACTTTCTTACTTTCAGGGGCAACCCAGGCTTGCGGGGTAAATTCAGTCTCCTTATGCGAGCCATCGCAAAAGGGCTGATTGGCCGACTGGCCACATGTGCACCAGAAATATTTTTTATCTTTCTCGACATCCACAGGGATAGGGGTCTTGCCTGCGATTTTGGGTTGGTCTGACATAATCAACTCCTCGGTTTATGTGTTTAAATAGTGATGACTATTTGAACGTTACCCGCGAGCACAGTCAATCATAATATTATTTGTGTTTAAATTAGGGGCTAAGCCGTCTCCAGCTCGAACGCATTATGCAAGGCACGCACGGCCAACTCTGTATATTCCGCATCAATCAGGACAGAGATTTTGATCTCGGATGTGGCGATGACTTCCACATTTATACTGCGCTCGGCCAAGGCTTCAAACATTGTCTGGGCCACGCCCGTATGAGAGCGCATGCCGATGCCGACAATAGAGACTTTCGTGACATTAGAGTCAGACTTTATCGCTTCAAAGCCGATCTCGTCTTTTACCTTTTCAAGGGCTTTTAAGGCTTTGTCCAAATCCCGCTTGCCGACAGTGAATGTCAGATTGGCGGCATTATCAGAGCGGGATATGCCCTGGACAATCATATCAACTATGACATTGGCCTCAGACATGGCACGGCAAATTTTTGCCACCATGCCGGGGGTGTCTTCCAGCCTTAAGAGAGTGATTTGCGCTTCGTCGCGCGAATAGGCAACTCCTGATACGACACGTTCTTCCATGGTTTCATCCTCATTACAGACAAGTGTTCCCGGATTTGGTTCTCCGGCATCGGCCATTGATGTAAGTACACGAATGGGTAAATTATTATTCATAGCCAGTTCGACAGAGCGTGTCTGCAAAACCTTGGCCCCGAGCGAGGCCAGTTCCAGCATTTCTTCAAAAGCAATCCGGTTAAGACGGCGCGCACCTTCAACGATGCGGGGATCAGTGGTGTAAATGCCGTCAACATCGGTATAGATATCGCAACGATCCGCATTAAGGGCCACCGCTAAAGCCACAGCCGATGTATCAGAGCCGCCCCGCCCAAGTGTGGAGATGCGCCCGTCTTCGCTTATGCCCTGAAAGCCTGCCACGACCGCGACATTGCCCGCCTTTAGGGACGGATCAAGAGCGGCGTCGTCAATGGCTTCAATACGGGCTTTGGAGTGGGCCATATCGGTTTGTAGCGGAATTTGCCAGCCCAGCCATGAGCGCGCTTTTACCCCCAAACGGCGCAAGGCAATCGCCAGCAGGCCAGACGTGACCTGTTCGCCAGAGGACACAATCGCATCATATTCGTCCTCTACCAGGCCGCCTAAATCAGAATCCGCTGAGAGCGCATCAACATAACCCACCAGACGGTTTGTCTCGCCTGACATGGCCGAGACGACCACCGCGACCTCATTGCCGGCTTTTACCTCAGCCGCAACCAGTGAGGCCACATGACGAATGCGGTCCAGATTAGCAACTGACGTGCCGCCAAATTTCATGACAATACGTGCCATAATTTTCCCTAGTTAAAATCAGCGGCGCTTTTACGCCGCCGCGCCAGCAGACTCAAGGCCTGATTTAAAAAGATTTTGCCAGTGTCATAGCCAGTGACATAGCCAGTGACATAGATGTGATTTGGAGCCAGCTCTCATTCATGAAGGACAGCTATAATAATATTTACTATTAAGCTGGCTTGCGGTTAAACACATTCAGATAATTATTTAGAATACCTCGCCATTCGGCCATGCCCCACGGAGATTATATGACTGCCAAGCCCATTGATGGAAAAGCCTATGCTGCGGGATTGCGTAGCCGAATTACGCAGGCCGTTGAGGGCCTTCCCGGTCAACCCACACTTGCCGTTGTGCTTGTCGGGGATGATCCTGCCAGCCATGTTTATGTGCGTAATAAAATCAAGTTCACAAAAGAAACGGGTATGCGCTCTGTCGAGCACCGCCTAGATGCGGATGTCTCTGAGGATGTCGTGATAAAAACCGTCCGGGCTTTAAACAACGACCCGGAAGTTGACGGTATCTTGGTGCAACTGCCTTTACCAGACGGCATGAATTCTGAAAATGTTATTGCCGAAATAGACCCGGACAAAGATGTTGACGGCTTAACCGAAGTCTCCGCAGGTCGGCTCTCTTTGGGTAAAGAGGGCTTGCGCCCTTGTACGCCGACGGGTTGCGTCATGCTGGCCAAGGATGCTTTGGGGAATTTATCAGGAAAAAACTGCGTTATCCTCGGGCGCTCTATTTTAGTGGGTAAGCCTGCGGCTTTGTTATTTCTGGAGCAAAACTGCACGGTCACAATCGCCCATTCGCGTACTCAAGATATCGAAGCAGTGTGCCGTAGTGCTGATATATTAGTGCCCGCTGTCGGACGGGCTGAAATGGTCAAGGCTGAATGGGTTAAGCCCGGGGCCTGTGTGATAGATGTGGGGATTAACCGCGTGCCCAATCCGGCAAAGCCGGGCAAGACCAAATTGGTCGGGGATGTGGATTTTGGCGCGGTGGAAACTGTCGCCGGCTCGCTCACGCCCGTGCCGGGCGGGGTCGGGCCGATGACGATTGCCTGTTTGCTGCGAAATACCGTCATTGCGGCCTGTCGAAGACGCGGTTGGGACAGCCCGGCTATACTGGAATTTTAGCTCACAAATATTTGCGCAATCAATCCTATTCAACATCATAATGTCTTGCTAGAAAAGCCTGAAGGAAGGCTTTAACGCGCATGAACAAACCCTATGATTTACTGATAATCGGCGGCGGTATTAACGGCACAGCCATTGCCCGTGATGCGGCGGGGCGCGGCTTATCCGTCTTGCTCTGCGAGAAGGATGATCTGGCCAATCACACCTCATCATCGAGCACCAAGCTCATTCACGGTGGTTTGCGCTATCTTGAATATTACGAGTTCAGGCTTGTGCGCGAAGCCTTAAAAGAGCGCGAGGTCTTACTGCGCGCTGCCCCGCATATCATTTGGCCAATGCGGTTTGTTCTGCCCCATGATGCCGGTTTGCGGCCTAAATGGATGTTACGACTTGGCTTGTTCTTTTATGACTATATGGGCGGGCGGAAATTACTTCCGCCGACAAAAACTTTGAAGCTGCAAAATGGCGGTGTCCATAGTCAGGTTTTGGAGAACCGCCTGACTTATGGGTATGAATATTCCGATTGCTGGGTAGAGGACGCCAGACTTGTTGTTCTTAATGCCTGTGACGCACGTAATAAGGGAGCTAAAATTCTCACCCGTACGGAAGTCAAAGAAATAGAGATAGAAGACGGCTTATATAAGGCCACAATTTCGCTGAACGGCGGGGCCAAGACAGAGCATGTTACGGCGCGGGCCATTGTAAATTCGGCGGGGCCTTGGGTTGATCAGGTGTTGAAAAAATTACACCGCGGGAAAAATGATGCCGGTCTGCGCCTGATTAAGGGCAGCCATATCATTACGAAGAAACTCTTTGAGGGCGAACATAGCTATATTTTCCAAAATGCGGATGACCGCATCATCTTCGCCATTCCATATGAGGAGGATTATACGGTAATTGGCACGACGGATGTTCCATATGATGCGGATTTAGATAAAGTCGAAATCTCGCAAGAAGAAATCAGCTATTTATGTGATTGCGCTAATGAGTATTTCGAACATGATATCTCGCCAGCCGATGTCGTCTGGACCTATTCAGGCGTGCGGCCTTTATATGACGACAAAAGCGCAAATGCGTCAGCCGTGACGCGGGATTATGTTCTCGACATAGATGAATTTGCGACAGGTGCGGCTTTCATGTCCATTTACGGCGGTAAAATTACGACATCGCGCAAATTGGCGGAACATGCGCTGGAAAAACTCCAGCCCTTTTTAGGCTTTCCGGCAAAGGCGTGGACACGTGAAGAACACTTGCCAGGCGGCGATATAGAAGGCGCGAATTTTGAAGCTTTCAAAGATCAAATGGCTGTGCGTTATCCTTGGCTCGCGCCAGATGATTTACATAGGCTGGCCCGCCGATATGGTACGCAAATGCAGGTGGTCTTAGGTGATGCTGGCTCTGTGTCTGATTTGGGGGCGATGTTTTATAAGGGTTTGTCAGAACGCGAAGTGCGTTATCTGATAGACAATGAATTTGTCACATGTCCTGAGGACGTACTTTGGCGGCGTACGAAATTGGGACTACATATGCCCGAAGATCAGCGCCAAGATTTTATGAACTGGTTTCATGCCAATATGGAGGCCCGTATTCCTGAGTTTAAGTTGACATAATATGGCGCATTCTGATCACAGCCCCGAGTTTATGAATTCTGTTAGCGTTGATCCTGCCGAGATGGAGAGCTTTTCGCGCATGGCCGAGGATTGGTGGAACCCGGATGGTATGTTCAAGCCCTTACATGTTATGAACGCCTTTCGCACAGATTATATTAAAATGACTTTGTGTGATCACTTCCACCGCGACCCTGATCTGGAAACACCGCTCAAAGGTCTCAGGATTTTAGATATTGGCTGCGGCGGTGGTCTGCTATGTGAACCGATGACTTTGCTTGGGGCGACTGTCATGGGTGTCGATGCGTTGGAAAAAAATCTCAAAACTGCGAAAACACATGCCACAGAGCAAGGCTTGGATATTGAGTATCGTCACGGCACGATTGAGCAACTTGTCGCCAGCGGGGAGGAAGCTTTTGACGCGGTCTTGAATATGGAAGTCATTGAACATGTCGCCAACCCGCCGGAGTTTATGAAAGATTGCGCAGCCATGATGCGCGAAGGCGGGATTATGATGTGCTCGACGATTAACCGCACAATGAAAGCGTTTTTGTTTGCAATTGTCGGGGCGGAATATGTCTTACGCTGGCTACCACGCGGCACGCACCAATATGAGAAACTGGTCAAGCCCGTCGAGATCAAGCGCTGGTTGCTGGATGCGGGGCTGAACCCTCAAGATAGTCAGGGCATGAGCCTCAACCCGCTTACCCAGACATGGCGCTTTTCAGATGATCTCAATATTAATTACGTCACGACGGGATTGAAGTTATAAAGGGCGGCGCAGTTTTGGCTTAGCAATCCGAATTAGGTTGCGCGCTATCAAAATTACGCCGTTCGCTGAGATAGTCCCGTCCGCGCATTTCAATTAGCCGCGAGGCCGTGCGTTCAAACTCAAAAGAACCCTTACCATCGACATAGAGCTGATCGGGTTCCACTTCTGCGGACATAATCAGCTTAGTACGGGTTTCGTAGAGCGCATCAACCAATGTCACAAAGCGTTTGGCCTGATTGCGGCTCTCTGGTCCCATTTGGGGTACGTTTTCCAATATAAGTGTCTGAAAGGCTTGCGAGAGGCGCAAATAATCTGCCGGGCCTAAGGCTCTATTACATAAATGATCAAAACTTGTCCGCGCCGTACCCGCCGCTGTGCGTTCCAGCGTGATTTTACGTCCTTGGACGGTTAAGCATGTCTCGCGCGGCAGGGCAGGGCCTATCAGCCTTTTCCAAGCGGCTTCTATTCCCTTATCTGCTGTCTCTCCTAGCGGGCTGTAATAAACAGGCGCGGCTTCTAATTGGCGCAGGCGGTGATCGGTTTGACCGTCAAATTCATGGATAACGAGATATTGCGGCATCATCTCTATAAAGGGTTCAAATAAAGCGCGGTTTAAGCCGTGCTTATAAAGGTCCTCTGGCGGGCGGTTTGAGGTGGCCACCACAATCACCCCGCGGTCCCATAAGGCTTTAAACAGGCGCGATAAAATCATGGCATCTGTAATGTCGGTGACATGAAACTCGTCAAAACAGAGAAGGGCCGCCTCGCGGGCGATAGATTTTGCCGTGGGGGCAATAGGGTCATCCCCTGCGCCTCTGACATAATCGGGACTAGAGCGGCGCGCCGAGTTGTCCATTTTGCGCCAGCGATTAATGTTTTCATGCACGTCCAACATGAAAGCGTGAAAATGGACGCGCTTTTTTTCCTTTATGGGTGCGGCTTCAAAAAACCAGTCCATTAACATGGATTTCCCGCGTCCCACACCGCCCCACATATAAAGACCTTTGGGCGCGATTTTCTTTTTCGAAAATAGGCCGGCGCGTTTTACCGGAGTTTGCAGCCTGATTAAAAGGCTGTCTAATGCCGCTGAAGCCGTAATCTGGACATCGTCTTTCTGGAGTGTCCCGGCCTTGATTTGGTCGCGTAATTTGGTTTGAACCGGTCCGCTCATCGTTGATGTGGCCTTTTTTCGATAATCAGTGATAAAAAGCAGTCTGGTAAAGCTCTGCGTGAAATGCGGGTTCTATGGACGATAGCATCGGGCATAATCGCAGTCCTACTGGGGATTACGGCAAGGTCAAGTCCGTTTTGGACTATGATTTTTGGGTTCTGCAAAAAGATGATAAAACATTTCCGTTCATCTAGGGTTTATGTTATTAACGATATGTTAACTTAAGCAGTTACGTGGGCAGGACGCCTGCGCAAATATTAACGGGGGCTTCTGATTTAGGAGCCAGTTTTTTGGAGGGTTTCCTAAACATGGAACAATTAGCACAACATTTAAACTTTTTACCGGCATGGGCCGTGGGGCCGGTCGTGGCCTTATTGGTCATTATTGTTGGTTATTTCATCTCGAAAATTGCAGCAGCGCTTGTCTCTGGTGCGATTAACCGCACGGGTCTGGGACGTCGGGCCAAAACAACCGGCGGAAATATCGGCAAATCACTTTCTAAGGCCGTATTCTGGGTCTTGTGGTTGATTTTCATCCTCATGGGACTTTCACAATTCCCGGTTCTCTCAAACCAGTTGGGTTTCCTCAATGGTATGATGGAAAACATCTTTAGCTATCTTCCGCAATTTGCGATTGGTGGATTTGTCCTCGCCGTAGGTGTTCTTCTCTCAAAGGTCGTCAAAGAAGCTTTGACATCGACATTAGAAGCCGCACAGGTTGATAATCTTGTCTCTCGTTTCGGAATTACCGGCGATGATGACGGTGTGCCATCAACATCGCTTTCTAAAAGCTCTGGTATTCTTGCTGCCGCGATCGTTACGATTACTGCCGCAGCTACAGCTATCGGTATCTGGGACATTCCTGGTGTGTCAGGTCCGGTTTCGGAACTACTCAACACTATCCTAAGCTATATCCCGCGCATTATTGGTGCCGCGATCATACTAGGTATCTTTGTCTTTATCGGCCGTTTTGTTTCAAACTTGGCCAAAAGCACATTACCAGCCTTGGGTGTTGATAACTCACTACAAACAGTCGCCAGCCTTGATGGTGATGCGTCAAATGTAGTGCCGTCACAAATCATCGCAAATGTCAGCTTTATCGGTATCGTCCTTATGGGTCTGACAGCGGCTATGAAAGCCTTGGGTATTCCTGAGCTCACAAATGTGTTTAATACGCTTCTTGAAGTTGGCGGACGTGTTGTTCTGGGTGCTGTGATTATCGGAGCCGGTCTGTTTATCGCAAACTTTGTATCAAAAATTGTAACGCAAACAGCTGGTGACCTTGCAGGTAAGATCATTAAATATGCCACAATCGTCATCGTGACCTTTATGGGTCTGGAGACAATGCAATTAGGTGAAGGTATTGTAGATACAGCCTTTAGCTACGGCGTTGGTGCAGCAGCTGTTGCTGCGGGTGTTGGCGGGGCGATCGCTTTCGGTCTTGGCGGACGTGAGTGGGCTTCTAAGAAGCTGCACGAATGGATGCCAACACTTAAGGGTCGTAAGTAAATACACCCCTTAAATGGTCAAAAATTTAGCCGCCCATCTGGGCGGCTTTTTTTGTGATCAGCGACTATAATTTTCAGGCGCAAATATCAGGCCGTTATATCGGCGATAGCTTGAAGTTTGGCTTTATCTTTAAGGTCCGGCTCGCTTAACGCGATCAGCGCCTCAATCCGGGCCCGACATAAATCATATACATTTGAAAAAGCTTTTTGTCGGGCGCTCAAAGGTTCGACATGGGCAGGGTCAGGGGTGGGCCAATGCACGCTGATATGCTGTCCGGGAAAGACAGGACAGACTTCATTGGCGGCATTATCACAAACGGTGACAACTATATCCATTTCCTCCCTGTTCCCGCTCTCACTCTCAGAAAACTCATCCCATGATTTTGAGCGGTATATATCCGTCTGGTGTCCACGGTTTTGTAGCTCCGTTATGCCCTCAGGATGGGGCTTGCCACTGGGGTGTGATCCGGCTGACCAGCCTAGAAATCTCGGCGAGCCGTCTGCGTTTTTACCCAGATCATTCAGCAAGGCTTCTGAGAGAATGGAACGCGCGGAATTTCCGGTACACAAAAATAAGACATTTATAGGCTTGGTCATATGGCTCTACTTTCGTTTCTGAAATATGGATGTGAATCTCATCCAGAGCCGCTTGCCAATTTAGTTTCAATTCGTCAATAAGGAGGCGTGCATATTATTGAAGAATTAATTGTCGAACGGGCCCCAAAACTAACGCAGAGTTCGGGAGTTATTAAATTATTACGTCCGCTCATTTACCGGGTTCTGGCCTATGATGCCGCGGTATTTTTAGCTGACAGCATTAAAGACAAGACGGGTCATCAGGCCTTTTCCATGATGAGTTCGCATATTAATCCACGGCTGGGCGTGCGCGGATTGCATAATCTTCCGGCAAAAGGCCGCTGCGTGCTTATCGCCAATCATCCGACAGGTCTGGCAGATGGTATGGCCGTTTTTCAGGCGATACGGGATAAACGCCCAGACCATATATTTCTGGCCAATGCCGATGCCTTGCGCGTTATGCCAAAGGCGGATGACATTATTATCCCTGTTGAATGGGTGAAGGATAAACGCTCGCATAAAAAAGCCCGCCAGACGCTTATTGATATCAAAACGGCCCTAAAAGATGAAAGATGCGTTGTTATTTTTCCGTCAGGCGCCTTGGCGAAAATGACGTGGAAGGGGTTGATGGACAAGCCTTGGGAAAGCTCGGCGGCTATGTTGGCGCGTAAATATGAGGCTCCAATAATCCCCATGCATATTAAAGCTAGAAATTCATGGCTCTATTATTTCTTGGCGCAAGTGAATGCGGAACTTCGCGACATTACCCTGTTTCACGAATTGCTGAATAAGAAGAAACAAACCTTTGGGATGACATTCGGGCCTAAAATCGACCCGCAGAACTTGCCCAGTAATGCCGAAGAAGCCACACAGATCATACGCCAGATAGTCGAAAGCCTGTAAAATTCTATTATAAAGGCCTCAAAAAACACGCTCTATGTGTAAAAATATATTAAATCATTGATAATATTGAAAATTTTGACTTGCCAGCTTTTCTTAAACTTGCTTATGTAAATCACACGGGTGCCAAGAAGCTAGGAGAATTACTAGACGTGATCGCCAAATTGATCTTAGAAAATATCGCTGTGAAGTTTCCAGAAAATAAGGAAGTGGATAATCTGCTGTCTTGTTTGCAGCAACCTCGCCTCAATGCGCATATGAGGTCAAACGCCCAGCTTGAGGCTGCCCAAAAATTAAAATGCAAGCCATCTCAGCTTGATTTCCTTTTCGATAAAAAGGCGTCACCCGAAACGCTAAATGAAATTTTCGACTTTCCTGATTCTGAACGCGGACGCCTAAGCAGAGACGCTTATATTCGCTATACGGCACAATAATCCGTCTTTTGCTTTAGAAGCGACAATATATCCTGTTTTCGGGGGCACATTTTAGTCGCCAAAACCAAATCACATCCTTATAAAGAGAGTAAATATTTGAGGATTGTTCATGGTACAGCTCACGCTACCCAAAAATTCAAAATTATCATCCGGTAAGGATTGGTCGAAAGGCGCCGCAGGTTCGCGCCTTAAGACGTTCAAAATTTACCGTTATGATCCCGAAGATGGCAGTAATCCGCATTGGGACACATATCAGATAGATCTGGATGAGTGCGGCCCAATGGTGCTGGACGCCTTGTTTAAGATTAAGAACGAGATTGACCCGACATTGGCCTTTAGGCGGTCTTGCCGCGAAGGTGTTTGCGGGTCTTGCGCCATGAATATTGGCGGGCGTAATACTTTGGCCTGTACGAAGGCGATTGACGAAATACCGGGCGCTGTTCTGACGATCTCGCCCTTACCGCACATGCCCGTCGTGCGTGACCTTGTCCCGGACCTTTCGCAATTTTACGCGCAATATGCCTCAATCGAGCCGTGGTTGCAGACAAGTACGGTAGAACCCACGACTGAACATATCCAGACGGAGGCAGACCGCGAGAAATTAGACGGTTATTATGAGTGTATATTATGTGCCTCTTGTTCGACCTCTTGCCCGTCATATTGGTGGAACGGGGATCGTTATCTCGGGCCAGCGGCTCTGCTGCAAGCCTATCGCTGGCTGGTAGATAGCCGCGATGAGGCCACATCTGAGCGTCTGGGTAAGCTCGACGACCCATTCAAGCTTTACCGCTGTCATACGATTATGAATTGCGCCAATGTGTGCCCGAAAGGTCTTAATCCGGCCAAAGCGATTGCCGATATCAAGAAAATGATGGTCAAGCGGGCCTGATAACAAGTCTCAATAGTTTTTGTGCGTATTTACGCACTGTTTATGCGCGAATACTCTCACAATAACGCTATTTTGTGTCCTTAAGATGGTTTTGTTGTTGCGAGTGCTTATGACAAGCATTATAGACACTTATTCCGTCTGATCCTATGCAATTGGATTCGTAAAAAGTAAAAGGCTGACGAAAGACATTCCATGAATATCCACGAATATCAGGGCAAAGCTGTCCTTAAAGAACTTGGTGCGCCCGTCTCTAATGGCGTTGCGATTTTTAAAGCATCTGAGGCCCGCGCGGCGGCAGAAAAACTGGGAGGCCCGCTCTGGGTGGTGAAATCCCAAATTCACGCCGGCGGACGCGGTAAAGGTAAATTTATTGGCGCGCCTGCCGATGCTAAAGGCGGGGTACGTCTTGCCTTTTCAATCGACGAGGTTGTGAAGAATGCCGAAGAAATGATTGGCAGCTATCTTGTCACCGCACAGACATCGGAGGCGGGCAAGCAGGTCAACCGACTATATATTGAAGACGGATCAGATATTGAGACAGAGCTTTATCTTTCGATCATCATCAACCGTGACACGTCGCGCGTTTCATTCATCGCCTCAACGGAAGGCGGAATGGATATCGAAGCTGTTGCCCATGATACACCTGAAAAAGTGATCAATTTTGACGTCGATCCGGCTACGGGCTTTATGCCCCATCACGGCCGCACATTGGCCAAGGCTTTGGGTCTTAAGGGTGATCTTGCCAAACAATGCCGTAAATTGGGCCAGACACTTTATAACGGCTTTCTGGCCAAAGACATGTCTATGCTTGAGATCAACCCTTTGATCGTGACAGAGGACGGACGCTTACATTGTCTGGATGCCAAAATCAGCTTTGACGGAAATGCCTTATTTCGCCATCCCGATATTATGGAATTGCGCGACGAAACAGAAGAAGATGAAAAAGAAATCGAAGCGGCGAAATATGACCTCTCTTATGTTGCACTAGACGGTAATATTGGCTGTATGGTCAATGGTGCAGGTCTGGCCATGTCGACAATGGATATTATCAAACTTTACGGCGCGGAACCTGCGAACTTCCTGGATGTTGGCGGCGGTGCGACGAAAGAAAATATTGTTGCTGCATTTAAAATCCTAACCTCGGACGAGAAAGTCAAAGGCATTCTGATTAATATCTTTGGCGGCATTATGAAATGCGATGTCATTGCCCAAGGGACTGTCGATGCGGTTAAAGAAGTCGGTCTTGAAGTCCCGCTTGTTGTGCGTCTTGAAGGTACGAATGTTGAAGCGGGTAAGAAGATTATCAATGAAAGCGGTCTGAATGTGATTGCGGCGGATGATCTTGATGATGCGGCGCAGAAGATTGTAGCGGCTGTGGGCGTGACGAAAACCTATACCAAGTCAGAGCTTGGTAAAATGCTCGAAAAAGATGTTGTGGCACTCGCCAATTCCATGGGTATTGAGGCGTCTGTTGATGATCTCAAAGCCGATACTGTACAAAAGATTTTAGATAAGCAGGCCTAACCATGTCAGTACTTATAAATAAAGATACAAAGATTATCACCCAAGGCATGACCGGTAAAACCGGCACCTTCCATACGGAACAAGCCATTGCCTATCACGGTACGAAAATGGTCGCAGGTGTGACTCCGGGTAAAGGCGGAACCACGCATATCGGCCTGCCAAATTTTGATACTGTACATGAGGCCAAACATGCGACAGGGGCTACAGCCTCTGTGATTTACGTGCCGCCTCCCTTTGCCGCTGACTCAATTCTTGAAGCGATCGACGCGGAAATGGAACTGATTATCGCCATTACAGAAGGTATTCCTGTGCGCGATATGATCCCTGTAAAACGGGCTTTGCAAGGTTCTAAGTCTCGCCTGATCGGGCCGAACTGCCCTGGTGTTCTCACGCCTGAAGAATGTAAGATCGGCATTATGCCCGGTAAGATTTTCCAAAAAGGAACATGTGGTGTTGTCTCGCGTTCAGGCACGCTGACCTATGAAGCTGTTTACCAGACAAGTCAGGTTGGGCTTGGACAGACAACAGCGATTGGTATTGGCGGTGATCCGATTAACGGTACGAATTTTATCGATTGTCTCGAGCTGTTCTTGCATGATGACGCCACGAAGCAAATCATCATGATCGGTGAGATTGGCGGATCGGCCGAAGAAGAGGCCGCTGAATTTGTCGCCCATATGGCCAAGAAGGGTATTAAGAAACCTATGGTCGGATTTATCGCAGGCCGCACAGCGCCTCCGGGACGGACAATGGGCCATGCCGGTGCGATTGTATCAGGCGGTAAAGGCGGCGCGGAAGATAAAATAGCGGCGATGGAAAAAGCCGGTATTCGCGTTTCTGATAGTCCAGCCAAGCTCGGCGTGACGATGATGGATGTGTTAAAAGGCTAATTGCAAACACTGTGTCAGCAGACACAGTTTTGTGTTTTGGGGTGAGACACCATTTAGGCTTAGTGTGATAACAGAGTTTCGTCGCGAGATAAAACTTATGCAGTTTAGTTTAGTTGAAGGTGAAGCACATGGCTGAGAAAGCCCGCTCTGAATATAACCAATCTATGATTGATACGCTGTTTCTTGACGGGGCGAATGCGGCCTATCTCGAACAGATGCAAGCACGTTTTGTCGATGATCCCAATAGTGTGGACCCAAGTTGGCAGGCTTATTTCAGCTCTCAAGGCGATAGCGCAGATAATATGCGCAAAAATGCCGAAGGCCCTGCTTGGAAACGCCCAGATTGGCCCATTGATTCTAATAGTGAAATCACTTCGGCACTTACCGGGGATTGGGGTGCGGATGAGGCGATCGTTGCCAAAAAAGTAGCGCAGCAACGCCCCGCGGCAAGCGCTGAGGATATTCAGCAAGCGACCAAGGATAGCTTGCGCGCGCTCATGCTGATACGGGCTTATCGTATGCGCGGGCATATGATAGCCAATCTTGATCCATTAGGTCTGCAAGTTAAAGACAAACACCCAGAGCTTGATCCACAAACTTACGGCTTTACTGATGCCGATATGGACCGCGATATATTTATCGACGGTGTCTTGGGTCTTAAGACGGCAAAACTGCGCCAAATCCTCGAAATTGTGACACGGACATATTGTTCGACCTTTGGTGTGCAATTTATGCATGTCTCTGACCCGGAAGAAAAAAGTTGGCTGCAACAACGTATTGAAGGCCCGGATAAAGAGATCAGTTTTACCAAAGAAGGCCGTTTGGCCATTTTGCAAAAGCTGATTGAAGGCGAGGCTTTCGAACAGCTTATCCATAAGCGCTATCCGGGCACGAAACGCTTTGGCATTGACGGGGCTGAAAGCCTGCTGCCAGCCTTGGAACAAATCATTAAGCGCGGCGGGCAATTAGGCCTTAAAGATATTAATTTCGGTATGCCGCATCGTGGTCGGTTGAATGTCATGGCGGCCGTTATGCAAAAACCATATTCGGCTATTTTCCATGAATTCCTTGGCGGTGTAGCCGCTGGCGGCGAGGACTTTGGCTCCGGGGATGTGAAATACCATCTGGGTGTGTCTGATGACCGGGAATTTGACGGCAATAATGTCCATCTCTCCCTCGCGCCTAATCCGTCCCATTTGGAAGTTGTCGCCCCCGTTGTTATGGGGAAAACACGCGCCAAACAACAAATGGCCTCTGGGACATATCAATCGCATAATCCTGAACAGGTTATGGCGGTTATCCTGCACGGGGATAGTGCTTTTGCAGGCCAAGGCATTGTCATGGAATGTTTTCAGCTTAGCCAATTAGTGGGCTACCGCACAGGCGGCACGCTTCATATTATTGTCAATAACCAGATCGGCTTTACAACGACCCCTGATGAGTACCGCTCGGGTCAATATAGCTCTGACGTGGCTTTCATGGTCGAAGCGCCTGTCTTCCACGTCAATGGGGATGATCCTGAAGCCGTAGTATTTGCCGCGCGCGTGGCAACGGAATACCGCCAGAAATTTGGTAAGGATGTTGTGCTCGATATTATTTGTTATCGACGTTACGGCCATAATGAGGGCGATGACCCGTCCTTTACCCAGCCTCTTATGTATGAAGCTATTGGTGCAAAGAAAACCACGCGCGAGATTTACGCCGAGCGTTTGATAGCCCAAGGCGATCTGAGCGAGGCGGAGCATCAAAAACGCGTGGATGATTTCTATGCTTTCCTGGATCAGGAATTTGATAAAGCCAAAAATTTTGAAACTCAGGCGCCTGATTGGTTGGGTGGTGAGTGGAGCGGTCTGTCATTGCCTTCCGAAAAAGATGGCAAGCGCAGCGGTGTGACATCAGTTGAAAAAGATCTCCTCGCACAAATTGGCAAAAAAATTACGACCATTCCCAATTCTGTGAATATTCACCGCACACTTAAGCGCATCATTAAAAAGCGCGCCGAGAAAATCGAGGCGGGCCGTGATATTGATTGGGGTCTGGCCGAGCATTTGGCATTTGGCTCACTGATTATGGAAGGCCATCCCGTGCGGCTCTCGGGACAAGACTCGGAGCGCGGTACATTTTCGCAGCGTCAATCTCATTTTATCGACCAGAAAGACGAGCATAAATATACCCCGCTCAATAATCTGACCGATGCGCAGGAATATTATCAGGTGCTGAATTCGCATCTCTCTGAGGAAGCCGTCTTGGGTTTTGAATATGGTTTTTCCGGCGCGGCTCCGCATGCGCTGACAATCTGGGAAGCACAATTCGGGGATTTCGCCAATGGCGCGCAGGTCATGGTGGACCAGTTTATTTCCAGTGCCGAGCAGAAATGGCTACGCATGTCCGGCCTCGTTATGCTCTTGCCGCATGGCTATGAGGGACAAGGCCCGGAACATAGTTCCGCCCGGCTTGAGCGCTACTTACAAATGTGCGCCGAAGACAATATGCAGGTCACAAGCATTTCAACACCGGCAAATTATTTCCATGCACTGCGCCGACAAGTCAAACGCGATTTCCGTAAACCGCTTATAAATATGAGCCCGAAAAGCCTATTGCGCCACAAATTATGTGTCTCGACATTTGATGAAATGGCAACAGGATCCGTGTTTCACCGCGTCTTATGGGATGATGCACAATACAGGCCTGAAACCACGACGATAAAACTGGCCGCAGATAGCAAGATCAAAAAGGTGATAATCTGCTCGGGCAAGGTTTATTATGATCTATATGAAGACCGCGAAAAGCGCGGCATTACGGATACCTATCTTTTACGCCTCGAGCAATTTTATCCTTATCCCGATGATGCCATGCAGGTCGAATTAAAGCGTTTTAAAAACGCAGACATTATATGGTGTCAGGAAGAGCCTAAAAATATGGGGGCTTGGAGCTTTATCAATCCCTATATAGAAGAGACATTAATCGCGATTAAGGCCAAGCAAACCCGTCCGAGATATGTCGGACGCCCCGCTGCGGCCTCGACGGCGACCGGAATTGCGTCTAAACATAAAAAAGAACATCAAGCTGTCCTTGACAGTGCCTTTGCAAAATAAGTGATCTATCTATGACTGATATTACAATACCAAATGTAGGCGAGAGTGTGTCGGAAGTCACAATCGCACAATGGTTTAAACAGGTGGGCGAGGCTGTTAAAAAAGACGAGCCTTTAGTCGAGCTGGAAACTGACAAGGCCGCGCAGGAATTAGTGGCGCCAGCTGATGGTGTGTTGGAAGAAATTTTTGTGGCCGAAGGCGATGTGGCTGAAATTGGCAAACTCATTGCCAAATTGGGGGCCGGTAGTGGCGCCAGTGCCAAGACTGCAAGCACAAGCCCGGCTAAAGCCACAAAGGAAACGCCGCCAGCTTCCAGCGCTAAGGCCTCTGGCAAAGCGATGAATATAGATGTGCCCAATGTTGGCGAAAGCGTATCAGAGGTGACGATTGCTTCTTGGATGAAACAGCCCGGCGAAGCGGTTTCCAAAGATGAGCCGATTGTCGAGCTTGAAACAGATAAAGCGGCCCAAGAACTTGTCGCCCCCCAAGACGGTGTCATGGGCGAGCATTTGGTCGCCGAAGGTGATATCGCCGCAGTGGGCCAAACGATTTGTACTTTAATAGCCGGTGCTTCAAACGGGGCAGCTCCCGCGCCAGCCGCGAAACCGGCGGCTGCGGCACCTGCCGCCACGGACGGTTCAGCGAAAGTCATGCCTTCTGCCCAGCGGGTGATTGCAGAAAATGCATTGGACGCGGCTTCTATTAAAGGCACAGGCAAGGACGGACGTATCACCAAGGGTGATGCTTTATCCGCTAAAGCCAGCCCAGCTGCTGCGAAACCCGCAAGCGTGCCCGTTTCAACGCCGCGCGAACTTGGCCCGCGCGAGGAGCGTGTGCGTATGTCGCGTATTCGCCAAACCATTGCCCGCCGTCTAAAGGACGCGCAAAACACGGCGGCAATGCTCACCACTTATAACGAAGCCGATATGAGCCATATCATGGCCATGCGGAGTCAGTATAAAGAGCTGTTTATCAAGAAACACGGGGTCAAGCTCGGCTTTATGAGCTTCTTCGTGAAAGCCTGCGTACAGGCCTTAAAAGACGTACCGGCTGTAAACGCCGAGATCGACGGCACAGATATTATCTACAAAAATTACTATGATATCAGTATTGCTGTGGGCACGCCTAAAGGTCTTGTCGTGCCCGTATTGCGCGGCTGTGATGAGCTATCGCTCGGCGGTATTGAAAAAGGCATTGGCGCGCTTGGGGCCAAAGGCCGCGAAGGAAAACTCTCAATGGCGGATATGTCAGGGGGCACATTTACCATTTCCAATGGCGGGGTTTACGGCTCACTCATGTCATCCCCTATTTTAAACCCGCCTCAGGTCGGGATTTTGGGCATGCATAAGATCGAAAAGCGCGCTGTTGTGGTGAATGATGAGATTGTCATTCGCCCTATGATGTATCTGGCCCTTTCCTATGATCACCGGATTGTAGACGGTAAAGAGGCCGTGACATTCCTTGTGCGCGTCAAAGAATGTCTTGAAGACCCAGAGCGTCTTTTACTTGATTTATAGACATTGCAGAAATTGGGCGTAAGCACGATAAAGCAGATTAACGGAGCCATTTAGATGTCTGATAGCTATGACGTAATTATTATTGGCGGCGGACCGGGGGGGTATAATTGTGCCATTCGGGCCGGACAGCTTGGCTTGAAAGTGGCCTGTGTTGAAACACGCAAAACCCTTGGGGGGACGTGTTTGAATGTTGGCTGTATTCCGTCTAAAGCGCTCTTACATTCGACCGAAATGCTCGAGACCGCCGAAAAAGATTTTGCGGCAATGGGGCTAACGGGGAAAGTCGGCTTTGATCTGTCCAAAATGATGGCGGCAAAAGAAAAGACCGTGAGCGGCCTTACAGATGGTATCAAATTTCTTTTTAAGAAAAACAAGGTCGATCATATTGAAGGCTATGGTTCGATCAAGGATGCAGGTACTGTCATTGTGAAATCCGGCAAAGCGGAACGCGAGCTAAAAGCTAAGAACATCGTCATTGCGACAGGCTCAGAAGTCGCGACCTTACCCGGTATTGATATTGACGAAAAAAGAATTGTCTCATCAACTGGCGCTCTTGAGCTTTCAGACGTGCCAAAGAAGATGCTCGTCATCGGGGCGGGTGTTATTGGTTTGGAGCTTGGCTCTGTCTGGCGGCGTTTGGGGGCCGAGGTGACAGTGGTTGAATATCTGGATCACATCATGCCAGGCATGGACGGCGAGGTACAAAAGCAGGCCTTACGGATTTTCAAAAAACAGAAAATCAAGTTCGAGTTTGGCCGGAAAGTCACCGGCGTAAAGACATTAAAGTCTGGCTTGAAAGTCACGACCGAAGCCAGTAGCGGCGGCAGTCCCAAAGATATTGAGACGGATGTTGTTTTAGTCTGTATCGGACGCCGACCATTTACCCAAGGTCTGGGTCTGGACGCGGTGGGCGTAGCGACAGATAAGCGCGGTTTTATCACGACGGATCATTTTAAAACCAGTGTGGCTGGCATTTATGCGGTTGGCGATTGCACGCACGGGCCTATGCTGGCCCATAAGGCCGAAGACGAAGGCGTGGCCGTGGCCGAAATTATTGCAGGCAAGGCTGGCCATGTGAATTACGACGTTATTCCGGGTGTGGTGTATACTGCCCCTGAAGTTGCCAGTGTCGGTAAGACCGAAGAAGAACTTAAAGCCGCGGGCATAGCTTATAAGAAAGGTAAATTTCCTTTCATGGCCAATTCACGCGCGCGGGCTAATCACGCAACAGACGGTTTTGTCAAAATACTCGCCCATGCGGAAACGGACGAAATACTCGGAGCGCATATGATCGGCGCGCATGTCGGCGATCTGATTGCCGAGGTGGCGCTGGCCATGGAGTTCCGCGCCGCCAGCGAGGACATCGCCCGAACCTGTCATGCTCATCCTACAATTTCTGAGGCTGTGCGTCAGGCGGCTATGGATGTTGAAGGCTGGACGATGCAAATGTAGGCAAGGCGTCTCGCCAAGGAGAGTAGCTAAGAAGACATGTCTGATTTATTAGATTAGATCGTACAGGTCTTAAAAATGCCGTTTCATAAAATTTGTCATCTCAATAGAGGCTTCATTGGCCTCAGGGGTGAAGCCTAGTCCGTGCCAACCCGCTTCAAAAATATGAAGCTCCGAGATGTGGCCAGCCTGACGTAAGGCTCTATGCAGGCGAACCGTGTCTGAGAGAAATAAATCCCGCGTACCGCTGATCAAAACACTGGGCGGAAACTCTCCGCTATAATCAGCAAAAATAGGTGAAATGCGCGGATCTGTGCGAGCTGTGTCACCCGCATATAATTTTGCCATGCCTTCAAGCCCGCCTTCCCAACGCTGTAGGATGGGATCAAGGCCTTCAACCGTTTTATAACTATCTCCAGACCCCGTCAGATCCGTCCAAGGTGTATTAAACGCGACTGAGGATGGGAGTGGAAAATTTGCGGCTCGGGCTGCGAGTATCAGACAGGCGATCAGCCCACCACCAGCCGATGTGCCCTGAACTGACATCCGCTCTGCTTTATAGTTATCCAAAAGCGCGGAATAGGCGGTAAGGGCGTCGTCATAAGCTGCCGGAAAGGCATGCTCAGGCGTAACGCGGTAATCAATCGCCATAACCTGTATGCCTGAATTTGCCGCCAGTCGTGTGCCCTCTACCACGCAGGCATAGCCGCCCAGAAGCATATAACCACCTCCGTGAAATTGCATGATGATATGATCCTTATATTCAGGGTCCATATTATGTGGCGTGATAAGATAGGCAGGTACGCCGTCCAAATTTTGGGGGGTCAAAGTTACCTCAGCGTCTTCAATTATTTTATTACGGTTTTTGCTAAAAAACTTATTCGATTTATCACGCCAGTCAGCCCATTCTTTATGGGTGAGCTCGCCCATATTCCCATATTTATAATCTCTGTCCCGATTCAGGACGACTTGGGCTTCAGGGCTGATGTGCGTGGGCGTTGGGATGATGCGGGGTTTAAAAACCATAGGTAAAATGCTTAATATTTCGGTCTTTAAATATGCAGTTTTTAAGCGCAAACGCCTATAGCAAATTATCAATAGGGGTTATGCTTCAACCCCTATGACTTATATATAGATTTACATTCTCTAAACTTGACTATCAAAAGTTGCGTCCGGCCTTTTTATCGCGTGCACTTAACAAACGCAGCCGCAAGGCATTAATCTTGATAAAGCCGCCAGCATCCGCCTGATCATAAACATCATCTTCTTCAAATGTGACATGTTCTTGCGAATAAAGCGAGTAAGGCGATGAGCGTCCGACGATAGAGACACTGCCCTTATAGAGCTTTAAGCGCACCATGCCTGTGACGAGTTCTTGTGATTTATCAATCGCGGCCTGTAACATTTCGCGCTCTGGCGAGAACCAATATCCGTTATAGATAAGCTCTGCATATTTCGGCATTAACTCGTCTTTGAGGTGCATAGCCCCTTTATCCATGGTGATCTGCTCTATACCGCGATGGGCCATAAGCAGAACTGTTCCGCCGGGTGTTTCATATATGCCGCGTGACTTCATACCGACATAGCGGTTTTCCAGCAGGTCGAGGCGGCCAATTCCGTTTTCACCGCCCAGCTTGTTTAAGCGGGTCAGAAGCTCAGCAGGTGAGAGCCTTACTCCGTCAATCGAGACAGCATCTCCGCGCTCAAACTCTATCTCGATATAGCGGGGCTTGTCCGGGGCATCTTCTGGGGCAACTGTGCGCTGGAAAACAAATTCCGGGGCTTCTGCAGCGGGGTCCTCTAGGGCTTTACCTTCTGAGGACGTATGTAACAGATTGGCATCGACAGAGAAGGGGGCTTCGCCGCGCTTGTCTTTCGCAATTTCGATATTGTGCTTCTCGGCATATTCAATCAGCTTTGTGCGCGAGTTTAGCTCCCATTCGCGCCACGGGGCGATAACTTTGATCTCGGGATCAAGGGCGTAATATCCAAGCTCGAAACGGACCTGGTCATTGCCTTTACCTGTCGCGCCGTGACAGACGGCATCGGCTCCGACCTGATGGGCGATTTCAATTTGGCGTTTGGAGATGAGCGGGCGGGCAATAGATGTTCCCAATAGATAAAGGCCTTCATAAAGCGCATTGGCTCTAAACATAGGAAAGACGAAATCGCTGACAAATTCTTCGCGTAAATCATCAATGAAAATTTCTTTCACACCCGCGGCTTCGGCTTTGCGTCTGGCAGGCTCGAGTTCTTCGCCTTGACCCAGATCAGCCGTAAATGTCACAACTTCACAGCCGCGTTCTTCTTGTAACCATTTTAAGATTATTGATGTGTCCAGACCTCCAGAATAGGCTAGAACGACTTTTTTAGGCTTAGACATAGAATATTCCTTCGAATTGTGGACGCCTTCTACCCTAAAATTATTTACAAAAGATAGTGACTTCCCTATCAAATTGCTAAGATTTTAAAAAAAATGGGGATTCAAGGTGAAAGCATTAGATCTACACCTGTCTGGCTGGAAATCAGGCCGGAAATCAGCTTTGTTTGGGTTGGTTATACGGATAATGGCGGGGTTCGCCGTGCTTTATGCCTTAAGCCTCGCATTTTCGACCCATATGGCCTTTGCGCAAAGCGTTAGCACAGAACAGACCGCCTCTGAGGTACAGGCCGAGGCAAACACGCAAGCTGCGCAGGACGGCTCTCAAAATTTATCAGTCGCCACACCGAATACGGCTGACAAGCGTGTGAATGTGGGTGCGAGCGATGATGTTATATCGCAAAAGATCAAGGCCGCCCAAGAGGCGCAAAATGAGGCTTATGAAGCCCTGCGCACAAAGTTTGAAGACCAGACACAGACTGTGCAAAGCGTAGTTGCGGACAGCCCGCAAGCGGATCAAAATGAGGCTACTGTCCAGAGTAAGAGCGGTTTTTCTCTTGAGCCCGAAAATCTAAAAGCGACGGCGATAAAAATAAGGGAGAAAATCCTTGGTTGGCTGACAAGCCCGCCATTTTTAGCCCAAGTCGGCGCGATTGCGCTTATATGGCTGCTTTTAGCCCCGCTTCTGGCAAGGCAGTTACGCAGCAAAACTTTCTTTTTACGTGACCCGCCAAAAGAAGGCGATAAATTACTGATAGTCCGAAAATATATTTATGAAGTCAGGGAGCTTGTTCGCCCCGTTCTAAATATCGCCTTATTGGCATTGGCGGCCATTATCTTAAAGCCATCACTGGGCCAAGACTGGCTTGTTAAGCTCGCCCAAGGTCTGGCCGTAGTCTTTCTGATCTATTCTGTCATTAAGCAATTTGCACCTAATGAGTTGGTAAGGAAGGTCACATCATTCATTGCTATCCCGCTCGCGCTTCTTGCTGTGTTTGGATATTTTGACGATTTATTGGCCTTCCTGGATTCTATTGCGTTGGGAGGCGGGGACAACCCTATCAGTGTGCTGACGCTCATCAAGCTCGCAATTTTTGGCTCTTTGTTTTTCTATCTGGGCAATTTCTCAAATAAGAAAGGCCAGACGGCCTTGCGCTCACAGGAAAGTCTGGATGTGGGTATTCGCGAAATCATCGCCAAATTTTTACAAATCGGGATATTCGGGGCCGCAGCCGTCATGGCCATGTCCGCCGCCGGCATTGGTATGGGCGGTCTTGTTGTTATTCTGTCTGCAATGTCTCTGGGTGTGGGGCTTGGCTTACAGCCCATAGCTGCGAATTTCGTCTCGGGCATGATTATCCTGTTTGACCGTTCTGTGCGTGTTGGAGACTTTGTGTCCCTTGATGATGGTCGCGAGGGGTTTGTCGAAGCGATTAATATGCGCTCGACCACAGTTGAAACCACGGACGGCAAAGACATTATGGTGCCCAATACAACCTTTATTGAAAACTCATATGAAAACTGGACGCATAAAGACCCGCGCCAGCGTTATGAGGTTTATTTTACCGTCGCCTATGACACGGATATTGATAAGCTCGAAGATATCGTCATTCCTGTTTTTGAAAAACATCCAAGTGTCTTAAATGAGCCGGAAGAACCTGATCTTGAATTGCGTGAATTTGGGGCTAACGGGATTAATTTCGCGGTAGAATTTTGGTGCTCAGGCATTGATGACGGGCCGAATAAATTTACCTCAGACCTAAATTTCGAGATTTGGCGGGCCTTAAAAGCTAATAAAATTCGCATGCCACTTCCGCAAACAGAAGTACGTTTATTGAAATAATGCTGATTTTACAGTTGTTTAACGCTTTAGTGCTTTGTTAAGCCTAAGAGTGAAAACTTCATGCATTTTACTCGTATTTGTAGTATAAAGCTCTTACTCAAATGTGGTGAGGAATTATGTCAAATCTTGTAAAAAGACTTTTAAAAATAAAATGCGCAGCCTTTTTAATGGTGTCCGCGACGAGTTATGTGGCCTATGCAGCGCCGATTATAATTGATCCCGTATTATTCTTCTAAGCCTTTAAGCCTTTCTTGCTGAATATGTCGCCTTGAGCGGCTATCACGCTTTTTCTTATTGTTCTGGACGTTCCTATTTGCCGTCTTGCTATCCCTCTGTCATTATTGATATAGGCTAAGGCAATCCTTTTTCACGGCGGAGCGTCATATGGGCGAAAATATTAAACGAACATGCCTGATAACCGGCGCGTCTGCTGGTATTGGGGCTGCGCTTGCACGGGAATACGCCAAGCGGGGGTGGGATTTAGCTTTATGTGCACGTCGCGACGGTCCTATGATTGATCTGGCCGAAGAGCTTAACGCCCAATATGGCACGGTCAGCCATATCTTCCCGATTGATCTGTTTAAAGAGGCAAGCGTGCCTGATCTTATCTCGCGCATTAAAAAGAAGAAAATTCAAATAGACGGGCTGGTCAATAATGCGGGCTATGGTCATCCGGGGAAATATCTCGACAGTTCATGGGAAGAGCACGCCAAATTTAATCATCTCATGGTAAGCGTTCCATGCGAGCTGGCGCGCGCTTTAATGCCAGATATGGTCAAGCGTGGTTTCGGGCGGATAATGAATATTGCCAGTCTTGCGGGGCATTTACCGGGTTCAAACGGCCATACTTTATATGCCGCCTCAAAGAGCTATTTGGTTAAGTTTTCAGAGAGCCTGAACATGGAGCTAAAAGATACGGGCGTGTTTGTATCGGCGATTTGTCCGGGCTTTACCTATACAGAATTTCACGATGTGAACGGGACGCGCGAAGCGATGAATAATTTACCGGATTATATGATGATGGACGCAGATGAATGCGCTCGCCTCAGTGTCGCGGCCTTGGAAAACAATAAGCCCGTTTATATTACGGGTCGCGTTAATCAATTTATCGCCTTATTGGGTCGCTTTTTGCCAGCCTCTGTAACCCGGTCTTTAATGCTGCGTAATTCAGATAAGTTTAGAAAGACATAGAGATGGCAGCCTCAAAAATGCCCGCCTCACAAAGTTATGCGGCGGACCCAAGGCTTTATGTTGCCCTGGACCTCCCCACGATTGAAGCGGCCAAAGACATGGTCAAAACTCTGGGCGATAGTGTGGTGAGCTATAAAATCGGTCTGCAGCTTTTACCGATAGGGGGGGTTGAGTTTGGACAATATTTAAAGTCGCAGGGCAAGCATGTTTTTTATGACTTTAAACTTCACGATATTGGCGCGACTGTTGAAAAAGCCACACGCTCTATTGCGACATTAGGGGCGGATATTTTAACCGTCCATGCCAGACCTGATGTGATGCGCGCCGCCAGAGCGGGTAAGGGGGGTGAGGGGCTAAAGGTCGTAGGAGTCACGGTTTTAACCTCGCTTGATAAGCAGGCCTTGGAAGATATTGGCCATAACCAAACCCCTAAAGAGCTTGTGATGCGCCGCGTAAGACAGGCAGTAGAAGCGGGTATTGACGGGGTTGTCTCCAGCCCGCTTGAAGCTGCCGAGATTAAGAAAATTGTGCCGGATGATTTTCTGATTATCACGCCGGGTGTGCGTATGCCGGGAGGGGATAAGGGTGACCAGAAACGCATAGCCAGTCCGGGTGCAGCCCTTAATTCCGGGGCAAGCCATATTGTTGTGGGCCGCCCGATAACACAGGCAGCTGACCCCTATAAAGCGGCGCTAAACATTATCGAAAATATCCGAAGTTCACAGTCATAAATAATATATAAGAGGGCGCGCTGAAACTTTTTTGTATAGTCATAATTGTTTGCAGTCTTGTCTGTTTAATCCCCCAAGAAAGTCATGCTGGGGCGTGGACGCGCAAGGCCGATGAAACTTATCTACGCGGGGCGGGGTCTTATTTTCAAACCTTTGAACGCTTTGGGGAAGAACAGCCAGACTTTGAAGGCTTTGAAGATATAAATTTTTCTCTCTATGGCGAGCACGGAATAAGTGAAGATATTACGGTTTTCGGGGCCGGAGTTTATAAAGATATAGAGCAAAGCCAAGGCGGGGTTTTAACGCAAAACTCCGGTATAGGTGATGTGGATATCGGCGTGAAATATAGGCGCGTTCAAGCGCCAGTTTTTATCGCGCTTCAGGGCATTGTAAAACTTCCTTTCCTTTATAATGCGGCGGCGCCTCTGCCATTAGGAAATGGCCAAATTGATATTGAGGGCAAAGTCCTCTTGGGCAGGTCACTCGGCAAAGGTCGGTATTTTGGCCTAGAAGCAGGCTATCGCTATAGAGCAGAAGCTCCTGTCGATGAGTTTCGCTATCTGTTTGAATATGGGCAGGATATAAACCGGCTTATATATGTCCGAGCCAAGCTGGACGGGACATTAGGTTTGGGCGGTGAGGCAAATGTGCTTGTTCCAGTGGACGGGTTTAATGCCAGCCTGCCTATTGCTTTTGATCTGGGACGACTAGAATCAACTCTGGGATATAAACTCAATGAGAAATGGGCAACGGAATTAAGTGTGATTACAAACCTTTACGGGGATAACACCTTACAAGGCTCGAATTTTCAATTCGCTCTCGTTTCGCAATTTTAAGAGGCTGCTCGCGGCTTAATCAGCATCCATGCCAATGTCGAAATTAGGTGCGCTATGGGTGAGCGCGCCCACCGAGATCACATCAATACCGCTTTTGGCAATGGCTGCGACAGTGGACAGATTGACCCCGCCAGAGGCTTCTAAAAGCGGGCGTGGCCCGTCAAACTCTTGTGTGATTTTAACAGCCTTTTTCAAGGTCGGCGGGTCCATATTATCGAGTAAGACAACGTCAGGGCTAAAGGGGAGCGCTTTTTCTAGTTGGGCCAAAGTGTCGACCTCGACACTGATGCGCGCCATATGATCGGCCCGTTCTTTAATGGCGCGAAGAGCGTTTTCAATCCCGCCAGCCAAGGCAATATGATTATCCTTGATCATGATGGCCGCCGAGAGGCTTTCGCGGTGGGTAAAACCGCCCCCGCACAGAACCGCCTGTTTTTCCAAGGCGCGTAATCCCGGCGTGGTTTTACGCGTTGCGGCAATGCGGGCTTTGCTGGCACTCACGGCCTTGACATATTGCGCGGTTAAACTGGCAATGCCTGACATACGCCCCGTAAAATTAAGAGCAATACGCTCGGCTGCGAGCAGTGAGCGTGTCGGGCCTTTCACGGCAACAAGAATATCGCCTTTTTTCACAGAGCTGCCATCATCCTTTTTGATCTCGAAATTCACATCAGGATCAACAAGGGCGTAAGTCAGCCTTGCGGCTTGTAAGCCGGCAATCACACCGCTTTCGCGGGCGCGCATGACTAAGCTGCCGGACGCCTGTTCGGGTATTAGCAGGTTGGCGGTAATATCGCCAGAACTGCCAAAATCCTCCGCAAGGGCGCGGCGCACAACGGGCTCAATAACACTTAAAGGTAATTTGGGGATATGCGGCGTAGCTGTTTTCATAGCTCGGCTTTAGCGGGATTACGCGCAATAGGGAATAGAAATATTGCGCGGCGCTGGTTTAGGGCCGCCAAAGCGCGCTTAAACAGTGCGGCGGGTCTGACGCTCATCATATATATCAACAAACCCATGATTGACGTCGCGGTGCTCGGCCTCATCTGCGCGCACGGCGATAATGACATCACTCAGGCGCGCCTCTTTATCCAATTGCCAATACTCAATCGCGATTTGCGGGGCAGGGACATTTTCCTGCGTGCCGGCCTCCACCTCGGCCAGATATTGCGTGTAACTAATCACGGCTTCTTCCTCGAAATAGCCGACTACGCGGTGAGCTGTACGCGGCGCAAAGAGATAGAGAAAGAAATAGCAATTATAAAAGATCAATTGCACGGCCAGAATTAAAAAGCGCTCAAAGGCGTTTGGCTGGGCGATTTCAATAAATGTCATCAGATGCATGCGTTCATTTTCCGCCTCATCTAACAGGGTTCTGATCCAGCCCTCATCATCGCGCATTTTGCGCAGGGCTGTCAGGTGCTGCCATAAGCCGCCTACCATGCCGGGGACAGCCGCGACAGTTTCAAGCACGACGGCGCGGTGGCCATAACGTTTGGCAAAGAACCTATCTGCGAAAAAGCGCAGGAAACGCACAAAGGCATAGGCGATTTTATCACTGAGCGATTTGGGGGTAATATGCGTATTAAGCGCAATATCATAATCAACACTGCGCGGGGTGGGTTTCGGGAACTTATGTCCCTTTGCGTGAGACTTGGCCATAAAGACCTCCTTTATCTTACCCTATATGTAGGAAGCCTGCCGTGGATTTATCAGGTGCAAAAAGGTCGCGGGCGATGTGCGTATTGTCGCACATGCTTGACGGGGTTTGAGCTGTGCTCTGCGGGCTTAGCTGCGTGTGCGGCGGGCCTCATAAAGCGCAATAGCCGCGGCAGTGGCCACATTTAGGCTTTCGGCCTGACCTGCATTGGGGCGTTCATCTTTATTATAGCCACCTGTGCGCGTCATCATGGGTATGCGCGCGATTTGATCACAGCTCCCCCGAACGCGTTCACGCAGGCCCGGCCCTTCCGCGCCGACAACCAAGGCAATATTGCCCCCGCTGCCCAAAACTTGGGAAAGACTTAATTCGGTTTCGCCAGCCAGACCAATCACCATCCAGTTCTCTTTTTTTAAGGCCTCAATCGTATTGGCGATATTTGTCACCAGACAGACGGGCACAGTTTCAAGACATCCTACGGCGACTTTGGCTGTTGCGCCGCCCATTGGCGGGGCTTTGCGGTCTTGCATGACAAGCGCTCTGACCCCGAAAGCAGAGGCCAGTCGTAACATAGCCCCGACATTTTGCGGGTCGGTGATTTGGTCCAGAACAAGGATAAGACCCCCAGTCTCCTCGTTCTTGTGCTCACTGACCGGATTTTCAATGCCGGCGGCAATATCAGAAATATCAGGCCATTCCAGAGGTGCGACCTTGGCGGCAAAGCCTTGATGGGCCGTGCCGCGCGGAAACATTTTATCGAGTATGGCAGGGACGACAATTTCTGGGGCAGGGGCATTTTTGGGCAGTTCTAGTCGGGCAGCAACCGCTTCGCTAAGCATGAGACTATGAATAGTGCGTTTTGGATTGTTCAGTACGGCCTGTACGGCATGACGTCCCCATATCCATAAAGCGCCGCCTTCGCGACCTGATCCTTTTGCAGTCCCTTTATGCGTTTTTGCATGATTTTGCCGAGAATCACGGTGTTTTGACCGAGAACCCGCTTTTTGCGGGCTTTGGCCTTTGGATTTAGGCGATTGCGGCACGGAAATGTCTGAATGTGTATGGATTCCCTTGGCCTTTCGCGGTATTTGGCCGTCCTTTAGTGCGGAACGGCGACTTTTCCGTGATTTTCTTTCAAATCCGCTATTGCGCGTTTCTTTTGACATCTCTATATACCCGAGGAAATTTAATGTTTAATTCTCTGTTGTGACACGGCTATACAGCATAGCGAGTGTTGTGACAGGGTGTTTTTTTGTTGGAGGCACAACAATTTTATAGGAGAGGTGGCCGAGTGGTTAAAGGCGTCAGACTGTAAATCTGATCACTATGTGTACGTTGGTTCGAATCCAACCCTCTCCACCACCTTTGTATAAAGGTCATAGACGCGGCGGGCGTTGTGTAGTGGTAAGACCTCAGCCTTCCAAGCTGATGACGCGGGT
>CAZNCJ010000026.1:0-30706 GCA_964571595.1 uncultured Caulobacterales bacterium
AGAGCCGCCAAGGCTTCCACCTCATCCTGATTGACATCAAGGGAATAGCGAATACCGCCCTTAACAGGTTCCCTATGTTCAGAGTGCACCGCCCGGTAGCCCGTAAATGTATGGACCTCTCCGCGCAATTTTACCCCAAAACGTACAATATAGGTCGCATTACAAACCCGAATTTTCTCAATCAATTTCGGAGATATATCCATAAAACTCGCGGCCCGATTAAACATCAGATCAACACTGTCACGGAAATTAAGCTCTATCGAAGATGTCTGGGTCATAACTACTCCTGCAAGACATTTTGCATGTTTAAAATGGATGGTTAATATAGAATCTATAACTAATGAATAACGATTTGCAGGAGGCTGTTATAGAGCGATATAGCAAAAGACAAATGGTATAGACGCACTTTTTGGAATATTTAGTTATAAATGTAGAGAGTTTGCGCACAAAGGCGTGATCTAAACAAAATATACTGTCCTCCAAGGACTATACCGCCTTGGAGTGTTAGTTTTCTAGGACAATCTTATTGAAGGATTATGCGCGCACTTATGTTTTAGAAAGTGCTTTATCTATGCGGCGTTTGAGCCAAGCGGAAGGTTTGAAAACCACAACGCGGCGCGAGGTAATCAGGGCTTCTTCCCCTGTTTTAGGATTTCGTCCAATACGTTCGGTTTTATCCCGTACCACGAAATTTCCAAATTTAGGCAGTTTTACAACCTCATTATTTGTAAGAGCGGTTTCAAATTTCTCAAAAATACGATTTACGAGATAAGCAGATTCTTGCTTGGACAATCCGATTTCGGAATAAACAGCTTGTGCAATATCTTCGCGCGTAACGGTCTGATTATTATTATTAGATTTAGACCCTGTATTCATATTGGATATATCCTTCCTATATTTTATTCATATCCGCACCCATGAAAATTCCAGTGCGAAGTCTTTGCCAAAGCGAGTGCCAAAAAGCGTGAAAATACCTGCTATAAGGTTTTGAGTCTGATGCCGCGCTACTTATCTTCCGGGCTTCATCAATTGTATAATGCAACAAGATAGAGCCTTCATCGGATTCCATAGGTTTGAGATCGATATTGAGAAAATTGGTAGGCGAGCTACCCGCCCCATTCCTCTTGGACTTACCATTGCGCTTGGCATTTCTATTGAGACTTATAACGGCTTTGGGTGGCTCTTCAAAAATTTCAATACGTAGGATATGTGACTTTTTAATATCAATATTTTTGATAAATTCATGCAAGACATCCATAGGTAAATCCGAGCGGGATTTAGAGATACGTATGGCCTGTTCATAAATCACAGAAGTTCTACACCCCTCCTTAACGTCAGTTTTCATCCCCAGGAGCGTCATCCTCATCCCAATTACATTCGCAGCGCACAGCGTTTTCAAACCAAAGATAAAGCTTGCATGAAAGCCCGCGCCTTGTCCCAATATATGTGGATTGCCATAATTTTGGGCTATTCAATAGTGGGATGTGTCCTATATTATGCGGTGTTTTCTTGAATTAAACAACTTCACAACCACTTTACTAGATTTTTGTCACAGCAGACCTATGATGCTCCGCTCAAGGAAATAAGCTCACAAATAGCAAAAGAGGCGAGGACATATGTGCGACGATATTACCGAATTAGAAAATCAAGGCTTTTATGAACGCCAATATAACCGCCGCGAATTTAGCCTTATGGGCGGCGGGGCCGCTATTTCCCTCGCCTTTGCGGGCTGTGCCCCGGGTGAGAAAACAACAACAAATGCCACTGTCAACACCGAAGCCGGTGTCGATATTGTAGAAAATGACATCATTATTACAACGCCTGACGGCGAAACGGATGCCTATTTTGCCCACCCTGCCCAAGGGCAACACGCGGCCGTCCTCATCTGGCCAGATATTGTCAGCCTGCGACCCGCTTTTAAAATGATGGCAAAACGCCTTGCCAAAGACGGATATGCCGCCCTCGTTGTAAATCCTTATTACCGCCAGACCACAGCCCCGATTGTGAAAGTCGGCGAGACCTTTAGAACACCGGGAGTGCGCGAACGTATTGTGCCTTTTGCCCGGGCTTTAACCCCTCAAACCACAAAGACCGACACACAGGCTTTTGTAAACTGGCTTGATGGACAAAGTGCTGTGGATACAAGCCGGAAGATAGGCGTAACAGGCTATTGCATGGGCGGGCCTATGACGATGATTTCTGCGGCCCACATCCCGCAGCGCATTGGCGCAGGTGCTTCGTTTCACGGCGGCGGTCTGGTCACAGACAAACCGGAAAGCCCGCATCTTCTCATTCCGAAAATGCAGGCCAGCTATCTGATCGCTATTGCCGATAATGATGACAAGCGCGACCCCGGACACAAAGGCGTCTTACGCGACAGTTTTGCAGCCGCAAATCTGGAAGCTGAAATCGAAGTTTACGAAGGCGCGCAACATGGATGGTGCCCACCTGACTCAGCCGTTTATAATGAAAAAATGGCGGAAAAAGCTTGGGCCAGACAACT
This sequence comes from uncultured Caulobacterales bacterium, assembly GCA_964571595.1. Taxonomy (GTDB): domain Bacteria; phylum Pseudomonadota; class Alphaproteobacteria; order Caulobacterales; family Maricaulaceae; genus CALCKU01. The sequence continues at coordinate 2,504 of CAZNCJ010000026.1, forward strand.
CGCTTTATTTGAGAAGGCTTTGGCTTAAACGACGCATGCACATTATAAAGCCCGCGATTGGATCAAAAGCCTTTACGGAGGCAAAATTATTGCTCGAATCTTACGACTTGCCCGTCTCTGATTTAGCTCACTCATCGGTGCAGCTTTGGGCGCTAGTAGATGAGACGCAAATAGCAGGTGTTATAGGCCTTGAACAATGCCAAGACATTGGCCTGCTCAGATCTCTAGCCGTCCCAAAAGACTATCAGGGATTAGGCCTCGCACGGCGTCTATGTAATATCGTCTTAGATCATTCCAAGACAGCAGATATTACACAGATTTATCTCCTAACCGAAACAGCGTCCTGTTTCTTTTCCCACTTAGGCTTTGAAGAAATTGAGCGGGCAGATGCGCCAAATGCGCTACGCGCAACTAAGCAATTTTCATCGCTTTGTCCTGATAGTGCAAGCCTAATGGTAAAGCGCTAAGTCTACGCATTTTTGAATAACACTTTTCGGGAGTAAGATTATGCCCGCTTCAGACAAACCGCCGTCGCCTCACCCCCGCCAATACACAGGCTGGCAACACCCGTCTTGGCATCGCGTTTTTCCATGGCCGCTATAAGCGTAGCCATAATCCGCGCGCCAGACGCGCCGATGGGATGGCCGAGCACGCAACCGCCGCCATTAACATTGACCTTATCATGGTCAAGCCCCAGCTCTTGCATGGCAATCATAGGGACAACGGCAAAGGCTTCATTGATCTCCCAAAGATCAACATCTTTGGCTTCCCAGCCTGCCTTCTTAAGGGCTTTTTGCATGGCGTTGACAGGGGCCGTTGTGAAATAGGCAGGCGCATGAGCATGAGCAGCATGTGAAACGATTTCAGCCAGTATCTTATGACCGCCTTTTTGCGCGTCTGATTTACGCATCAAGACGAGCGCGGCCGCCCCATCATTAATCGAGCTGGCATTCGCCGCTGTCACGGTTCCGTCTTTGGTAAAGACAGCCCGCAAGCTCGGGATTTTTTCAGGACGGGCATTTTTTGGCCCTTCATCCACCGTCACCAGAATATCACCTTTACGATGTTTGACATTCACAGGTGCCAGTTCGCGTTCAAAATCGCCATTATCTTGCGCGACTTGGGCCCGGCGGACAGATTCAATAGCGTAGGCATCTTGTTGCTCGCGGGTAAATTGATACTCCTTGGCAATCATATCGGCAAAAACACCCATAGCATTACCTTCATAAGCATCGGTCAGCCCGTCAAACATCATACTATCGACCATTTCGACATTCCCCATACGCGCCCCGCCACGGGCTTTAGGCATAAGATAAGGGGCATTGGTCATGCTTTCCATGCCGCCTGCAACCGCTATGTCGATTGAACCCGCCTTGATCGCGTCATGGGCCATAATCGCGGCCTGCATACCGGAGCCGCACATTTTATTAATAGTCGTGGCCTCCACATGTTCGGCTAATCCCGCCTTAAAAGCAGCCTGACGTGCTGGCGCTTGTCCTTGTCCGGCAGGCAAAACACAGCCCATTATCGCCTGCTCAACCTTATCAGCTTCCACACCCGCCTCTTTTACAGCGGCTTTAATGGCCACGGCCCCAAGTGTTGAGGCTTTTACTGTTGCAAAAGCGCCCTGAAAAGCGCCCATAGGTGTACGCGCCAAGCCTACAATAACGACTGGATCTGACATATTTAGTCCTCTTGATCTGTTTGTGTTTGGGTTTCCGAGCTTTCTTTATTTGCCCGTAATTGCGCGAGGTGTTTTTTACGCTCCTTGCGTAAAGCCCTCTGCTCGGTTTCAAATTTCCTCTTACTGCGGCTGGAATAAAGCAAAATGCCAAAACAAGCCAAAGCCAGAAGAACTACAATTACACCATCAGACATAAAATCTCGGAAATTCAAAAAAATAACCCGCCCTTTTTATAGGGCGGGTCACAAATAACAAGTCACATAAATGCTATCATTTATTATCCTGTCTTGTTTGGCAGGCGGTTAGTCTTTAACCTGAAATGTCACCTGCATGTTGACGCGAAAATTCTCAACATCTCCGTCACTGCCAATCGTAGCAGACTGATCATTTACATAAATCGACTTAATGCCCTTCACAGTTTTTGACATACGGGTCACACCGTTTTTAATGGCTTGCTCAAAAGACTTTGGGCTTTCAGACATGATTTGAACAGATTTCATAATAGCCATAATTTTCTCCTGTTTATATGGATTACCCTCTTATATTTACAGATCAAAAATCAACTGTATAGCGGCTTGTACAGTCTCTAGCGGACTTTCTTGCTCTTTAAGCGGATTGCGTAATCCATCCCCCGCCCAAAACGCGGGAGGACGCAGAGCCTGGCTCGTAAAAGACACAGGCTTGTCCGGGGGAAATACCTTCTGCGGGAATTTCCAGATCTATGACTACCTCACCGTCCAGAACCGAGAAATGCGCCGGTGCCGGAGCTTGGGTTGAGCGGATTTTGACGCTGAGTTCGCGCCCTGAAAGCGCAGGCCCAAAATCGCCTTCGCCGATCCAGTTTATATCCGCAAGCCATATACGAGAGCGCGCCAAGGCGGAACGCGGCCCGACAATAACGCGGGCTTTATCGGCATCAATTCGCACTACATATAAAGGTTCAGCGCCAGACCCGTCGGGAAGACCCAAGCCTCTGCGTTGTCCAATCGTATAATACATCACTCCGCGGTGACGGCCCAACACCTCTCCATTAACATGCACAAGCTCTCCGGGCGTAGCGGCGTCTGGGCGTAATTTCTCAATGACGTCCGTATATTTGCCATTCGGGACAAAGCAAATATCCTGACTATCGGGTTTAGAAGCCACATTCAGGCCCATCTCAACCGCTAATTTACGCGTCTGGGCTTTATCCATATGCCCCAGTGGAAAGCGCAAAAACTCCAATTGAGGTGCTGTCGTGGCGAAAAGAAAATAGCTTTGATCTTTTCCGCCGTCAAAAGCCCGGTGTAATTCTGGCCCGTACTTGCCCATAACACGTTTAATATAATGCCCCGTGGCCATACTATCCGCGTTTAGGTCCTTGGCAACCTTTAACAAGTCTTGGAACTTCACGGTCTGATTACAGCGTACACAGGGAATAGGTGTCGCACCCTTAAGATAGCTATCGGCAAAATCCTCTATGACTTGCTCGCGAAAATTACTCTCATAATCCAGAACATAATGCGGAAAATCCATCATTTCGGCAACGCGCTTAGCATCATAAATATCTTGGCCAGCACAACAGGCTTTGGCTTTTTGTACCGCGGCACCGTGATCATATAATTGCAAGGTCACGCCGATAACCTCATAGCCCTCGCGTGCAAGAAGGGCTGCACATACGGAACTGTCCACCCCGCCGCTCATGGCGACGACGACGCGGGTCTCAGAGACGGGCTTTGCAAAACCCAAACTATTTAAATCAGCTTGGGAGTGTAACGCACCGTCTTGCGCTTTCTGGATGGTGTTATTTTTACCTTTTGAGGTCACGAAATCCTATTCCGATTATTTTTTTTGCTTGCACGCGAACTAAAGATTAAAAAAAATCCTAATGCATCCCCCTATAAGGGGGCTTTTGTACCAAGTCGAGACATGTTTGAGGGGCTCGCCAGGATAAAAGACTCAATAGAATCAACATCTTATTTTTGTCGTAAACCTTTATTAACGCAAAGCCGCATTCTGTTAACCTTCGTAAACATATGTTTTTATTACGTTTTTTTCAATTTGCTTAAACTCTTTTTAACCCAATCACCTTATAAGTCCATATCATAAAAAATATCCAGAGGGGCAGGTGAATGTCAGAGGTTAGACGTAAAAGAGAAAACGTAGTTATCGGACCGGAAGGGACAGCCCTGACAATGGCTGATCTACCTAAGCCTGATACCGTACGTTGGGTTATTCGGCGCAAAGCCGAAGTCGTCGCGGCTGTCCGTGGTGGATTACTTACTCTTGAAGGCGCTTGCGATCGTTACGGTCTGTCCGCTGAAGAATTTCTGTCTTGGCAGCGTACGATTGAGGCGCACGGACTTGCAGGATTACGTACAACGCGTATTCAGCAATACAGATAATTACAACCAACTCCCCCTATTTTGATGGATAGGTCTCGAGCAGACCAATAGCTGGTCGGGATTAGCATAGTCATTTATATAAATAAAAGATGTGATCAAATAGGACTTTACCCGTCTCATATAAACGCGCATATAGCTGCTCATGTCTTCGAACAAAAATATACAAGACGGGGCAGATATTCAAATATCACGGCGCAAGCTGATAGGCACTATGGGTGCGGCCATGACAGCCTCTGGGATGGCGGCCTGTACAGCCGATAAACCCATATCATTTACGGCCCGGTCAGAAATGATAACGGGGACATTCGCTCATGGTATAGCTTCGGGCGATCCGACACATGATGCTATCATTTTATGGACACGTATATCACCAGATAATCCAGCTGGCGGCCCTATCGAGGTCGTCTGGGAATTAAGTCTCACGGAAGATTTCACCGTCCCTGCCCTCACCGGCATGACGAAAACAAGTCAAACGCGCAATTGGACCGTCAAAATTGATGCTACCGGTCTAGAGCCCGGGCAAAGCTATTATTACAGATTTAGAACTGGTGATGATATCTCCCCCATAGGCTTTACAAAAACACTGCCAAAAGACGATGTGAGATCGGCACGTTTTGCCGTTGTCTCATGTGCAAATTGGCAACATGGCTTTTTTAACGTCTATGACTATATCGCCAGACAGGACCATTTTGATGCTCTTATACATCTTGGTGATTATCTTTACGAATACGGGGCAGATAAATTTCTTGATCACCCCGCGGGTCAGAACGGTCGTTTACACCAACCTCGCCATGAAATCATTACCCTAGATGACTACCGCACGCGTCATGCGCAATACCGCACCGATATTGCTCTGCAGAGCTTAACAGCAAAAATGCCCCTTATCTCAATATGGGATGATCACGAAACAAGTAATGATAGCTGGAAGACGGGTGCCGAAAACCACAATGCCAATGAAGGTGATTGGGAAGACCGCAAAACCGCTGCCTTGCGCGCCTATTATGAATGGATGCCCATTCGAGAGCCGCGAGCAGGTCGTGTACGCGAAGATATTTTTAGAACTTATGACTACGGAAATCTGCTCACCCTAGTCACGCTTGAAACCCGCCTTATGGCAAGATCAGAGCCCCTCATCCTAGAAAATGATGCAGCAGAGATCGCGGCTGACCCTGAAGCTTATAAAGCCAATGTCATCTGGGACCCAAAACGGGAAATGCTCGGCAAAGCCCAGAGCGATCATATCATCGAGGCCCTTAGCACCTCAAAGAAGAACGACGTAAAATGGCGGCTCCTCGCCAATCAAGTGGTAATGGGACAAGTCTTAACCACAGATATGACACCCTATATAGACGCAGAAACCCTCGACAAAATTGCGGTGGCATGGCCCGGAGTTAAAAATGTTTTCGAACTCTCGAAATTTCAACTCCCCGTTTACCCTGATAGCTGGGACGGATATCCGGCCGCGCGCGAAAATTTCTATAACAAGCTAAAATCTGTCGGAGTTGAGGATATAGTCGTCCTGACAGGTGACAGCCATGAGTTCTGGATCAATGACCTAACATCTAAGTCTGGTGATAAGATGGGTGTCGAATTGGGCACAAGCTCTGTGTCTTCTGAAACACTGGTGAGTTTTATGGGCGATAATACGGCGGATTATAATTTGCTTATCACCCAAGCCAATTCAGATGTACGCTACTATAATGCTGTCCATAACGGCTTTATTGACCTCGTCGTAACGCCAGATAAAGCCGTTACAAAATTGGTCGGTGTCGACACCGTTCTCTCCAAAGATTATCAGGTTTTCAGCATTGCCGACTTTACGCTCAAACATGATAAAAATTCAGTGCGGGTCACAAATCCGCAAGGCCTGAACCTGAAACAACGCGCCTTATTTAGCGGCTTGGGTTAATATGGTGTTTGGGCAGTCCGGGTTGTCCGGCCTGCTCAGGATGGGCTTGTAAGAATTTATGCTTCAAACCCTTACTCGTCAGGCGCGAACCATCATGGGAATATCCCGGCGGAGCGAAAATATAGCCCAATCTTTCTCGCAATGACAGTTTTGGCTGGAACGCATCTTTAAAAATATTGAACCATTCTTTAAAGGCAATAATGAAGGGGTTAAAACTGTCCACCGGTTTCACACTACCGTAATTAATATCAATATCTGCATTTTCGGGTACAAATGTACCAAAGAATTTATCCCAGATAATAAGAATACCGGCAAAATTTGAATCCAGATAGGCAGGGTTCGTTCCGTGATGAACGCGGTGATGGCTAGGCGTGTTAAAAACCGCTTCAAACCAGCGCGGCATTTTATCTATGGCCTCTGTATGTATCCAGAATTGATAAAGCAGGTTCACACTGGCCACAAATCCAATGAGATAAGGATTAAAGCCCAATAAAATAAGCGGCGAACTTAATATGACATAGCCCGTAAAATGATTATTCCAAGGCTGTCTGAGGGCTGTTGAGAGGTTATAATGCGTCGAGCTGTGATGGACGACATGGGCCGACCAGAACCAACGGACTTTATGGGCTGTAAAATGCTTACCGTAATAAACCAGATCTTGCAGGATAAGGGCCACCAATATTGTGCCCAAACTAAAGCCCCAATCAAACAGGCGGAACTGCCAGAGCCAGATTAAAAACCCGAGTGATATAAAACCAAAAATCAAATCACTTAGCAGATTACCAAACCCCATAAGCATGGAGGCAAATGCATCCTTTGTTTCATATCGACCTGCCATTTTCTTCCGACTGACGAAGAACCATTCCAAGGCAATACTTAAAACAAAAATCGGGGCCGCATAAGCGAGCAACATTAAGAGCTCGGGCGGAAAATCTGCGGGCACAAAATTTGAAATATCATTTTTGCTATCAGCCATGCTTTTTATTTGACTTAAATGGGGCTAAATTGCAATGCCCTGTAGTCCGTACAGGATTTGTCTGTCATAAGTTCGAAACCAATATGATAATTCACCCTATAATAGAAAGACATTCATGCGGGTTGTAATGGTAGGCACAGGCTATGTCGGTCTCGTTTCAGGGGCCTGTTTTGCCGATTTCGGGCATAATGTCATCTGTGTCGACAAAGACGCCGATAAGATAAAGACTCTCACTGAGGGCGGTGTGCCGATTTACGAACCCGGCCTTGCGGAGCTCATAGCCAATAATGTCAGGGAGGGACGACTCTCCTTTAGCACAGACCTTGCCACAGCCATGCAAAATGTCGATGCCGTCTTTATAGCTGTCGGGACACCTTCAAGGCGCGGTGATGGTCATGCTGATCTGAGCTATGTCTACGCGGCGACAAAAGAAATTGGCGCCTATATTAAAGACTTCACGGTTGTCATCACCAAATCAACCGTACCCGTTGGCACGGGTGATGAGGTTGAAAATATTTTATCTCAGATTTGTCCGAAAGAGAGCTTTGCCGTCGTTTCCAATCCCGAATTTTTACGTGAAGGCGCAGCGATAGAGGATTTCAAACGTCCCAATAGAATAGTTGTCGGCACAGATTCAGAACCCGCCCGAGACGTCATGAAAGCGCTTTACCGCCCGCTATATCTGAATGAAACGCCCATGGTATTTACGACCCGGCGCACATCAGAACTTATCAAATATGCCGGCAATGCCTTTCTCGCGACCAAGATCACCTTCATAAATGAAATTGCGGATTTATGCGAAAAAGTGGGTGCGAATGTACAGGAAGTGGCCCGTGGTATTGGACTTGATCAACGTATTGGCAGGAAGTTTTTACATGCTGGCCCGGGTTATGGCGGCTCTTGTTTCCCAAAAGATACTTTGGCCTTATGTAAAACAGCCGACCAATACGATGTGGACCTTTCAATCGTGTCTTCCGTTATTGCGGCCAATGACGCGCGCAAACAGGCCATGGCCACAAAAATTATTGCCGCATGCGATAATAATGTGAAAGACAAAAAAATTGCCGTGCTGAGCCTATCCTTTAAACCCAATACAGATGATATCCGCGCCGCGCCCAGCCTCACCATTATTCCGCGCTTGCAAGAAGCGGGGGCAAAAGTTAGCACCTATGACCCAAAAGCCATGACTGAGGCCAAACAATATCTGCGTGACATCTCCTATCATAACGATCCCTATGAAACCTTAAATGAGGCTGACGCCGTCGTTATCCTGACAGAATGGGATCAGTTTAGAGCCCTTGATCTTGACCGCGTTAAATCACTTATGCGCGGGACGACAATGATTGACCTGCGCAACATTTATCTACCCGATGAAATGGGTGCGCTTGGCTTTAACTATATAAGTGTGGGTCGACCCGACATTTAACCACAAACATCCCAAAAGAGGCTTTCTTGAACGAAAATTTCACATTATTTGTCTACGGCACACTGGCACCGGGCCAGTCAAACCACCACATTATGGACGGTATGACGGGAGATTGGCGGCCTGGTCATACATATGGCCATATTGGGAAATGTGAATGGGGTGAATATAAGGGTTTTCCGGCTTTCACACCCGATAAGAACGGCCAGAAAATCACCGGGCAGATTTTTACCTCCAAGGATCTGCCAAAACATTGGGCAAGGCTTGATGAATTTGAAGGCATCGCCTACAAACGCGTCATTATTGAAGCCTTTTTAGAGGGCGGGCAGAAAGAATTTTGTAATATATATAAGGTATTACCGCCTAACTAAGCTGATAATGGTTGTGGCGCAAACCTGTATCATCACTTAAAAGACTTAAAATTTTAAGCGCCGAAAAAGATTGGGATAAATATGTGTGGAATCATCGGTATTGTCGGCGCGACAACGGTTACAGACCGTTTGATTGACGGCCTTAAGCGACTTGAATATCGCGGTTATGACAGCTCTGGTGTGGCGGTACTGGATTCCGGAAAACTAAAACGCCAACGCGCTGAAGGTAAAATCAAATCCCTCATAGATAAATTAGATAAAGCCCCCGTAGAAGGCAGTATCGGTATTGCCCATACACGCTGGGCCACGCATGGTCAGCCAAATGAAAACAATGCCCATCCGCATTTTGCCGGACGCGTTGGTGTCGTTCATAACGGGATTATTGAAAACTTTATGGAAATTCGCGGCCAATTAGAAAAAAGCCGCACATTTCACACTGAAACCGATACGGAAGTCGTCGCCCATTTGGTTGATGAAAAGCTCAATAAAGGCAAATCCCCTATTGATGCCTTTAGCTCGACCTTAAAAGAACTACACGGTGCCTATGCGCTGGGCTTGATCATGGATGATTTGCCGGACCAGCTTTTTGCCGCGCGGGCAGGTTCACCTCTGGCTATTGGTATTGGCGAGGGTGAAATGTATCTCGGTTCTGATGCTATGGCGCTGGCCCAACTCTCCTCCTCTTTGATATATTTAGAAGAAGGCGACTGGGCGATCCTCACACCTGAAAGCTACCGCATTTTTGATAAAAATGATAATGCTGTAGAACGCCCTATCACGATTATATCGGGCGGGCCTGCCATGGCCGAAAAAGGCAATTACCGCCATTTCATGCTCAAGGAAATCTATGAGCAATCAGAAACAACAGGCCGGACTTTATCTTATTATATTGATGACTTTCGCGGCCAAACCCACATCCCAGAAGAACTGGACTTCACCAAATTTGACCGCATCATCATTATTGCCTGCGGCACGGCTTTTTACGCTGGCATGGTCGCGAAATACTGGTTTGAACAAGTCGCGGGCATTGCCGTTGACATCGATATCGCCTCAGAATTCAGATATAGAAAACCTGTCCTCTCGGATAAATCCTTGTTCATAGCCGTGTCCCAATCCGGCGAAACCGCCGATACATTGGCCGCCCTGCGCTATTGCCAAGAAGCCGGCCTTACAACCGCTGCTCTTGTCAATGTCATGACTTCGACCATGGCGCGCGAGGCCGATATTGCCCTGCCCATTAATGCCGGTCCTGAAATTGGCGTGGCTTCGACAAAAGCCTTTACCTCGCAACTCACCGCTCTTGCCGCTCTTTGTGTGGGCGCTGGACGGGCACGTAAAAATATTACCAAAGACGACGAAACGAGGTTGAGCAAAGAACTCACCCGCATACCCGGCCTTATCTCTGAGAGCCTCAAACTGGATAAATCTATTGAAACGATTGCGTTCGGGCTCTCAAAAAAGAAAAATGCGTTTTACCTGGGCCGCGGGCCATATGTGCCACTCGCCCATGAAGGCGCGCTCAAGCTCAAAGAAATTTCCTATATTCACGCCGAAGGCTATGCCGCCGGCGAGCTTAAACACGGCCCTATCGCTCTGATCGAAGACGGCACACCTGTCATTGTCATAGCGCCCATGGATGATTTATTTGAGAAAACCATCTCGAATTTGCAAGAAGTGGCCTCTCGCGGGGCGCAAATCCTGTTAATTTCAGACGAGGCGGGAGCAGCAAAAGCCTCCGTTATGGCGGATGAAATCATGGTTCTGCCAAGCAGTGATGAGTTTATTGCCCCCATCATCATGTCCGTCGCTGTGCAATTACTGGCCTATCACACGGCTGTCCATCTTGGGACGGATGTGGACCAACCCCGTAATCTAGCTAAATCAGTAACCGTTGAATAACCTCTTTGTGCCATAATAGGCGCATGAAAAAATTACGAAAAGCTGTCTTACCTGTTGCCGGTTTTGGAACACGGGTTTTACCCGCGACTAAAACCATTCCCAAGGAAATGCTGCCGGTTGTGGACCGTCCAGCCTTACAATATGTCGTCGATGAGGCGCGTGAGGCGGGCATTGAACATTTTGTCTTTGTGACGGGCCGAAATAAGGGCGCAATTGAAGATTATTTTGACCGGGCATATGAGCTGGAATATTCCCTGCGCGAAAAAGGTAAAACCGATATTTTCGATCAGTTGGATCGTGATACGCCAGAGGCGGGCACGATGAGTTTTGTGCGCCAGCAAAGCGCAAAAGGTCTTGGTCATGCTATTTGGTGCGCCCGGGATGTTATCGGCGATGATCCATTTGCCATCCTACTGCCAGATGTTCTGGTAAAAGCTAAAAAGAGCTGTCTAGCCCAAATGGTCGAGGCCTATAATGAGGTTGGTGGTAACGTCATTGCTGTTGATGCCGTACCTGAAGAACGCGTCTCTTCTTACGGTGTTATCGCGCCAAAATCGCGTAATGGTCGCTTAATCGAGATGTCAGGCATGGTTGAAAAACCCCCTATTGATAAAGCCCCTTCCAATCTGAAAATTACGGGGCGCTATATATTGCAGCCTGAAATCATGGGATTGCTCTCTGATCAGGCTGCTGGTGCAGGCGGAGAAATCCAGCTCACCGACGCCATGGCGCGCCTCATGGAAATGCAAAAATTTCATGCCTATGAATATGACGGACAGGATTATGATTGCGGGTCCAAATATGGCTATTTTGAAGCCGTCATGGCCTATGCCTTGGATCATCCAGAAATCGGCGAAGACGCGCGTAAACTTATTGCAAGCCAACAAAGCTAGAGCTGGTTATGGGTGAGCTCGAACGCCAAGCCCGTATCTATAAGGACTGGGCCATCCAAGCTGCCTTGCCCTTTTGGGCCGAGAGAGCGATTGATGAAAGAGGCGGATTTTACGAAGACCTTGATCTGAGCGCGCGCCCAAATGTGGACGCCATACGTCGCGTACGCGTACAAACCAGACAAGTCTATGTCTACGCCCAAGCCACTCATTTGGGATGGTATGATGGGCGCGAGGTGGCGCAAAACGCCTTTGAGTTTATGTGCGAGGTCGGCCACGAAATAGACGGCGCGCCCGGTTTCATTCACAGGATAAAGCCAGATTATAGCCCGCAGGATTCAAAGCGGGATTTTTACGACCACGCTTTTTACCTGCTTGGATGTGCGAGCCTGTTGCGATTGGGACCGCACCCCAAGGCCTTAAAAATTTCTCAGAATATTTCCCAGCTTATAAATGATTGGCAAAGCCCGCATGGCGGTTGGTTAGAAGGCAATCCCGCCAGCCTGCCGCGCCGCCAAAACCCGCATATGCATTTCCTTGAAGCCTCAATGGCGCTGTATACGGCCACATCTCAGCCCTCTCACCTCACTGCTGCACATAAGGTTATCGAGTTGTTCGAGGCTAAGTTTTTCGACCCTAATCACCATATCATCCGCGAGTTTTTCACAGAGGATTGGCAATATAGTCTCGGGGACTTAGGCGAAACCGCCGAGCCGGGCCACGCAGCAGAATGGGTCTGGCTGTTATCAGAATATCAAAAACACTCGGGCCGCGATATGTCGGCCTCTATATCCAAATTATATAACGGATTAATCCAGGCCGATATTTTCCTTAATGATGAGGAAGATATAAATGGTAATGTGCGCAGAGCGACGAAACGGCTCTGGGTGCAGACGGAATTGGTGAAAGCGCATATCGCCCAAATCGAGCGCGGATATACCCCTGCTCAAAATCACGCTGTGAGCGCTTTAAAAGCCCTAAAAGACAGCTATCTAAATGATGACGGCACATGGGTTGATCAAATTGACGCGCAGGGAAAGCCCTGTGCTACAACAATCCCCGTAAGTACATTTTACCATATCTTCTGCATGATTTCGGAACTCTGCCGCGTCCTTGACATTTAACTTATTGGCTATGCCCAAATGAGAGGGCAAAATAAATCAAGGCAAATACTAACACGCCCATAAGTCGATAAAAATATCGATCCCGCATGCTTTCTTGTGCCAGAATTTCATTGACCCTCCAAGCCGTTTAAGCCGCTTTTATTCCCCTTACAACCTGCTATTGCCCTGCATACTCATATTTACAGCTCACCCAGAGAGGCCTATAAATAAGTCACCTCATTTAGGGTTCACGGCAAAATTGTCTGGAAAGTTTGTTATGAAATATTTGTCTGTAAAAACCGTCACAGCCGGTATAGTTGCCACTACATTTGCGGTCGGCGCACTTGCCTTTGCCCATCCGCATGAAGGCCATAAACCCGTCGATAAGCCGGCGGAAAAAGTCGAAAAGCAAAGTAAGAAGATCTGGCCTTATTTTGGAAAATCAGAGGCTGTTGATAAAACCAAAGCCGTAGAAAAGACGAAAGATACAGAGGTTATAAGCATTGAAAAAATGCACCCAAAATCTGAGGAAAAGAAATCTACACAGAGTGATAATGACACTCTCACACCCGCAGAAATGGAAAAGCATTTTGAGCAGCGTGCTAAGCGTATTGAACGCAGGCTTGAGCAAGCCAAAAAACGCCATGAAGCCGCTATCAAAAGATTCGAGAAAAAATCAAACCGTAAGACGGGCGATATAACCGACCCGAATAATATACGTGAAACGGCCAAACAAATTGAATCTATGATTACTGATTCCGGTATCATCTCCAGCTTTGCCGACATCATGGCAGATCTTGTCGAGGATATTGATCTTGAGAACAATAAGAACGGGCTTGTCCTAAAATTTGACGGCAAGACTTTGGGTAAGCTCAAAGCCCAATCAGATGATAAGGATCATTTCGAAATCCAAGGCTTAGGCCGCAATCTGACCGTTGATAAAGAGATCATCACTAAAAACGGTAAGACGAAAACACGGATTGTCATTGAGTATGACGGCACGGGTGAATTCGACATTGATCTTTAAACCTGAGACGCGCTAACCCGCGCCACCCTAAATCAAAAACATAATCGCGCGTTCATCGGCGCGTTCTGTGAGCGCTTTTCGTAAAGTCTCTGTCAGCTCTTGGGTAAAGCGCTCAGAGGCCGCATCAGACCATGCGCTCTCTACTTCCGCAATGAGGTCTGGGCGCTGTTTTGCAATCGCCTTTCGGATACGCCCATCCGTCATCATTTGTCGGGCAATCACCGGAATATTGGCTGATTTAAACTGGCCCTCAAGTTTCTTTTTCCCAAAGATAAACCCGCCACCTGCCACCGCGCCGCCAATAATGAGCCCTATAGGGTTAAGGAATAAGGGCGCGAATAAATTAGCTTTGGCCAGCAGGGCCGCTACAATAATCGCGGTTACCGTCGTCCCCATAAAGGCCGTGTCACTTTCCAGACTGGCCACTTGCGGGGCTGCGATTGAGAGACCGTCTAAGTGCTGGCTGACATGCTGGCTATCATCAAGGGAAAGCACCATAGCCGGCAGTCCGTGATCGCGACAAAGCGGGTCTGTTTCAACTTCAATACTGCGTTGAAGTTCTGCAAACCACGCCTCGATTACATTCCGTAAATACCCACTCGCCTGCGGGCTTGAGAGCCAATCAGACACACGCTTATCTAGGAGAGCTTCAATATCCTCAAAGGTTTTAAGCGCCCCGGAGCGCCACTCCCGAAAGACAGGTAAAATGCAATTTTCGTTTAACCCGTCAACTAATGCAGGCGCTAACTTTTTTCCGAGTTTCCGACTAGACTGTCGGGCCTTGTTATAAATCTTGCCTTTCTCTGACAGGCTTTCAGCAACAGCCGCTTTAAAACCCGCATGTAAAGTCTCGAACCGTCCAAGCCATGCCAGGCCGCGGGCAATAGCAAATTCCGGCTCCGCCCCTTGTACGATCTCGGCTTTAGGAAAAACAGATTTACTGGCAGGCAAAACCAGAGGCAAACGCGACGCCCCGCCCGTAAGCAAGACCGTCTTAGGCGCACGTCCGCCCAGCATTTCGATTGTCTCTGAGAGCGCATAATTAAAGGCTTGAGGCCACGTATATCCATTTAGCGCCGCAAGCGGTGTGTCCAGAACAGTTTGCGCATCTTTCTTATCCATCCGGATTTCAAACAGCACGCCCATCCCAATAGGTAAGCGCTTGATAATCTCGACAGGTTTCTCGGTCCCGTTGAAATATTGCTCTTTAGCCTGACGGCACCAATATTCCATTATCGCTTGGTAGTGAGGATATTTCGCAATAAGTTTTTCAATCTGTTTACGCTTTGCCTGACGTGCCAAATTAAGTTTGTAAATCTCATGGTCAAGCAAGCCAGAGCCCAAAAAATTATGCCCGACATCCTCGGCTTCAAGATCGTGGCAATAGGTAAAATCAGTGGTGCTTGAGCCAATATCAATAATCAGGACGGTTTTCTTGGCCGCGTCCAGACTGAGATAGCCTTGCTCGAGAGCTGTCATTAAGGCTGCACGGCTCTCTGGCACGACGCGCACGGATTTCATGCCAGTATCCCGGAATAATTGCGTATAGATTTCGCGGGTCTGCGCTTCCCATCCTGAGGGGCAGCCAATGATGAAATGGCTGGACTTTGGGCCTTTGATTTTTTTCTCACGCTCAAGCGTACTTATAAGATGGCGGGTGAAAAGTCGCGTAGGCTCGGCAATACCGTCTTGATCAAGGTCGCGGCTTTTAAACTTTACCCATATATTTTGCTCGCTTTTACTCCGCTTAGAATAGGTCGACATATTGACGGCTTCGGCCCCGATTTTTACACCCTCATCTGTTCGCGCCACAGCCGTTACGAAACTGCGCTCACCCTGATATTCAAGAATTTCAGGCTCTCGGATCGTGCCGCCATAAGCCCGTGCCAAAGCCGTCTCACCATGCCCTAGATCAAAGCCGATAAACTCTTGTCCCTTACGCCCGTCTTTATCGTGACTCTTGCTCATAGATCACCCTGCCAGACAGTCCCTTTTCGCAAGAGCCTCTCACCTGACACTAAAGCCGGGGCCACTTCCTGTGTGCCTTTCACGCCCATGGCCGGCATGACATCAAACATGTGTTTGGTTTTTTTAGAATATGACACAATTTCCACACCCTCACCTAAGAGCACGCTGGAAAGTTCCTGATCAATCAGCTTTAAAGCATAGTCCCCATCTCTCGCTCCGCGCGCTTCCAGCAGGCTTTGCACAAGCCCCATTAGCCGTTTATCCTCGCGCCAATGAGCGAGATCGGCAGGCTCCGCCAGTCGCAATAAAATATGATCTGCGGTTTTTAAGGCATCGGTCAAACTATTGATAAAACCCTGCGTATCCGTTTTTACATGCGCGCTGGCTTGTAAGTGCCGCCCCGTATTGTCTTCTAGGCGTGGCGCAGATTTAAAAAATGGCAATCGCGTAAAGGCCAACTTACTCACTAAATGCCCCCAATCCTTAGGATCGAAAAATCTCAAACCAGCCAGTACTGCCGCGCACATAACGACCAGACCGGATGTCTGGGCAATTCCGATAAGGGCAAATATGCCTGCCGCGCCGTAATAAAGCCCCCGCCCCGCCCATTTTCGCATTTGCGGGGCCGCGACTTCGTTCCAGCTCACTTGCGCGTCTGTGCCGTGATCGAGCACACCTGCGCCTGCCTTGACCATTTCGATTAACCACAGACCTGCTTTTTGGATATTGGGATCATCTGTTTGGCGTTGAAACTCTGCGCCAGCCTTATCTAAGGCCCGCCGGGTTTGGGTGACAATCTGGGCGGTTGATTGATCTGCATTTAGCCCTTGTTGTAAAGCCTGACGTGACGGCTCAAATGCGCGCGTCAAAGAGGGTATTTGCGCAGGCAGATTAGACGGTGTTTTTGCAGGGAGATTATCTCGCATAAACGTAATGTTGGAGTTAGCCCCACAAGAGTCAAGGCCGAGACTCTGTTAAGGCTTTAAACTTCCATTTACCATTTAGAACAGTTCAACTTTAGGAATAGTGGAATTTATGCTAACTTATATTTCCGGAGCCTCCCACCTTACCCCGGATAGTGTAATTCGCCTCAACGCGCTCACTAGGCGAATTACACTCTATCCGCTTAAAGTTTTGGCTTTATCCCTACCAATTCACGCTTTATCCGCGCCAGCGTAAAGCCGATATTATACCCTCGTAAAGAGTGCGGTAAATAAGCCAGATGTTCTGCGTAAGAGCTCTCAAAACGTCGCTTTAAGTCAAAATGAAGCGACCTTATCATCAATATATGCCCGCCCCTTATGAGGAAGTAATAAACGGTGAAAAACGCCAGAATAAGCCCGCCCTGATTAAGAACCTGCTGCGACGTCACAATAAGCCGTAAAAGTAAAAGCGCGGTAATAAGGCATATCAGGCTAGGTAAAACACAGCCTCTCACCCAAGCCCGAAAGGACAGATAATCTATCTCTAAGCGATTAAAGGTCATAAATTTAGATAACCCGATATCCAGATGAAGGCGATGCGACCAAGCCACCCACCCGAATTTAATTTCTAGCAGGATTTAGCTTTCGGGAATATCCGTGATTAATATATGGCGAGGGTGTTGGGCGAACCGTTCAAGCCATGCCGTAATTGCGGGATATTTGGAGAGATCAAATCCGCCCTCTTCTGCGACATGTGTATAGGCATAAAGCGCAATATCGGCCAAGCACGGCCCCGATGTGACAAACCAGTTCTGTTTTGCAAGGTGCGCTTCCATAATATCGAGCACGGCATAACCTTTTGTCGTCAGGGCCGGTAACTCACCTTCCCGTGTGTCCATAAAATAGTGATGGATAAAACGGGCTACGGCGATATTTGGCTCATGCTTATATTGTTCAAAAAACATCCATTGCAAACATTTAGCCTGATCATAAGCGCCCACTGGCCAATAGGGTGTGCCTTCGGCGAGAAAATATAAAATCGCATTACTCTCGGCGATACGGCGCCCATCATCCAGCTCGAGTAAAGGAATTTGGCCAACAGGGTTTTTGGATTTATACTCCCCCGTCTGTGTGTCGCCCTTTATGATATCCAAATTGATCCAGTCATAGCGAATGTCCAGATAAGACAGCAGTAATCTCACCTTATAGCTATTGCCGCTTGGGAGGTAATCATAGAGTTTCATGCGGTGCGGGCGTCCCGTTTTTCACCGCGCAAGGTTTGCGAGGTTTACGCTGCCAGCTTAGCGCTTATCTCCAAATCATTCCAGTTCTGATTTTTCTCATTTATCAGGGCGCTCACCCACGCACTTTGCCAGCGCTTAAGTGTCTCGACACGTGTGACGGCTTTCCCTAGATCATCAAAACGCTCTATATGGACGAGCTTGCGCGGCTCACGGGTTTTAATTTTATAAGCCGATAATGTCCGGCTCACATCAATATAAAAGCCGTTACGCGCGGGATTAGCGAGAATATATACGAAATAGGTCTGTGTCATAATACTTGTATAAAATAAGAACATTAATAGAACATTAAGAGAACAAATTAAATAATCTGTCCCATTATTGCTGATTTACACATTCATTATGGCGGAATGAGGGCTGAAATAAGGTGATTAACACCTCATGCAAAATCTAGGCTTTGCGCCAGCTCGACCCATCAGGGCCGGTTTCAATGGCAATGCCTTGGTCTTTTAATTCATCACGTATCGCATCAGAACGGGCAAAGGCTTCGCCCATCGCCGCTTTGTCGCCTGCCTCTTTGGCGCTCACAGCCTGAGCACGCGCCGCGTCATATTCCGCTACAAGGCTGTCAAACCTGTCTGTGTCCATCCCGCCCTTGAACCACGCTTCCGGGTCTTTTTGCAAAAGGCCGAGGAGGTTGGCTGAGGCTAAAAACTCTGCCGCGTGTTCTGCATAATCAAAGGGTTCTTCATATTTAAAATTTAAATCTTTTCCAAGCTGTGACAACACAAACAATGCTTTCGTTGTACTTAAATCTTCATTCAACACGTTTATAAATTCAGATGCTGGCGCAGATGGCTTTACTTTCCCAATTTTAGAGAGCGACCTATACCACCTTTCTAATTGTTCATACGCCTCAAAAAGTAGATTGTTATTCCAGACAAGTTCAGACTTATAATCCGCTTTTATTAAGGCTAGACGTAATACTTCTCCATCATAGCGTTTCAGCAAATCGTGGATCAGCTTCACATTGCCAAGCGATTTGGACATTTTCTCATCGCCCATATTGAGGAACTCATTATGCACCCAATAATTGGCCAGAGGCGCGCCTTCATGGCAGCAATTACTTTGCGCAATTTCGTTCTCATGATGGGGGAATTTCAGATCAACCCCGCCGCAATGAATATCTATCGTGTCACTATCTGTGCCGTCTGTCAGCTCGGCCTTGGCCATGGCCGAACATTCAATATGCCAGCCGGGGCGTCCGGGCATATTCTCCCCGTTTGGCCCTAAAGGCGCGTCCCAGCCCACACCGTCCAACGGCGGTTTCCAGAGCACAAAATCCGCAGAATTTTTCTTACGCGAGACCTCACCCTCACCCACACGGTCGCCCTTTTTAAGCGCGGAGAGCGAATTACCGGATAATTGCCCATATTCTTTAAAGGTCGAAACATCGAAAAAGACATGGCCCTCACTGGCATAGGCATAGCCCTTACGCATCAGCTCCGCGATCATAGCAATCATATTGCCAATATGCTCTGTGGCTTTGGGCTGAACGGTGGGGGGCAAGCAGCCAATGGCTGCGAGGTCTTCATTATAGATACGGGCGAATTTTTCCGTAATATCTGAAATCGGTATGCCCTGCTCTGCAGCTGCGGCGATGATTTTATCATCCACATCAGTAATATTGCGCGCATAGACAACTTTTGCCTTCTCCTTGGGATAATTTTCACCAGCCTGCAAAGCCGCAAGTTGTTCAGGATCATATATATGCATAAGCACCCGAAACAACACATCCGCGACCACGGCCGCGCGTGCATTCCCAATATGGGCATAGCTATAGACCGTCGGGCCGCAATTATACATCGTCACCCGCTCGGGGTTTTGCGGGCTAAAGACTTCTTTCTTGCGCGTCAGCGAATTATATAATGTCAGCTGCGGGGTTTGATCTGTCATAAAACACGGTTTAGACAAATTATATGAGAACACAACAGATCATCGTCGCAATTGTCATCACCTTTGGGGCATTTGTCGCCATTTTCGAGGCTATGAAGCCTGATCGCTCGCTTTTACGTTTCGAGGTGATTAACGGCAAGGCTTACGGCTTTGGCCATACGGATGATCGCTCGCTGGGGCAGATGAAAAAGTTTTTCAATGAAAACCCCGGGATTGATACGCTTAATTTCAAAAGCATGAGCGGCACAAGAGATGCGGATATAAACCTCATACTCGCCAAAGAAATAAGACAACGCGGGCTTAACACACATCTGGACGGAAATAGCTTTATCGCCTCGGGCGCTGTGGATCTGTTTTTAGCGGGCGTGACCCGCACCATGGATTGCGGTGCGCGCATTGGTGTGCACCGCTGGAGTTACGGCAAAGGTACGGATCCGGTAAAAGAGGGTTGGGACCCGCGTAAAAAAGACCATGAGATGTTCCTTACAGAAATGGGCATTGACCCAAAATTTTATGATTTCACCAAACAGGCCGCCCCGCCTTCAGATATCTATATCCTGACAAGTAAAGACATAAACCGCTTTAACCTGCTCACAGATCAGACGAAATGTAAGGGGTTTTGATAATCTGGTTCTGATTAGGGCGCGAAATCATGCAGAAAAACTATACACAAATGTAGCTGGATTTTTAAGGGTTTGCCCCCTATATGGATGTCATGAGCACAGAGAACACAAAAAAACCTATCCTAAAGGCTGTCAATGACACGCCACGCCCTTCCCGTGAGGCCGCTATGGACGCCGTGCGCACATTGATCGCATGGGCGGGTGATAATCCTGATCGCGAAGGTCTTAAAGACACGCCAAAGCGCGTGGTGAATGCCTATAAAGAATGGTTTCGGGGCTATGACCAAGACCCAGAAGAAGTTCTCTCGCGTGTGTTCGAAGATGTATCGGGCTATGACGATATGGTTATCTTGCGCGAAATCGATGTCGAGAGCCATTGCGAGCACCATATGGCGCCGTTTCTTGGCACAGCCTATGTGGCTTATTTGCCGACAGACAAAGTGGTCGGCATTTCAAAACTGGTCAAAGTTGTCGAAATATTTGCCAAGCGCCTCCAGACCCAAGAAACAATGACGGCTCAAATTGCGGACGCCATTGATAATGCCCTAAAGCCGCGCGGCTCTGCCGTTATGATTGACGCCGTACATCAATGCATGTCCACACGCGGTGTGCACCATCCTAATGTCTCGACGATTACCACCCAGTTCACGGGTGAGTTTAAGACGAACCCCGCCTTACAAGAACGGTTCTTGCGTCTGATTAAGGCGGCCGGATAAACCCAGCCTAATCACACCACCCTGCTTGCACCATGACCATGGTAATCGTCCCGCTAGGTTCGCGGTACGGAAAATAGACCGTTCGGAGTGGGTCGCTGACATGCTCGCTTGGATTAAAATTTTCATCATCTTCAAAGGGTCGCGTGTCCCAATCATAAATATGCAATGTCTGTAAAAAATGCTCGCTTGCCTTTAGCCATTCACGGCCTTCTTCGTCTTTGATGATTTCTTCGACCTCATAAATAATTTCAAAACCAGACCCAAGATCATTGGCAAATTCTTCTATCTTTCGGCCTTCAATATTAATTTTGCCTTCGCTCGCCAACCATTGATAAAAGGGGTGTTGAAAAAAACTATCAAAGGCTTCCGTCTCAAACATATCTTGCCACCGTGCCCTGAAAAAACCGCTTCTTAACCTATCGGGCGCATCTAAGCGCGGCGCGGAATAAAGACCCGATTGTGTGGGGGCTCTGCCTGGTATTTTGGCTTTAATGCCTTTGCCTTGATAGTGATAGGCAAAATCGGTTTTGTGGTGGGGTTTAATCTCCACCCATTTTTTCGCACCCGAGCGTAGCGAAATTTGCGCCATATTCTCTTTTGCGTCAAACACCAGAAGGGCGAAATAATCTGACTGGGCAATGGGAAAGCCTTCCGGGTTATGTTCCGTGCCTTTATAACCGTCGACATATTGTGACGGCATATGTTTAAAATCCTCACATGGATAAGTCTGGGCGGCGCTTAAGTCCTCAACATCATCATATGCCGAAATTGTACATGCAAATGTCTCAGGGGTAACAACAGCGTCTTTTAATGAATAAGGAGCAATATAGCCGATAGCTTTTGTCCCGATCAAACCGGCATCATAGCCGCAAAACGAATCTGCAAAAGCGCTCTGGGCCAGCCCCCATAAAAGCGCCAATGACAAACAGGTAAGACGTAACATTTTCCGCATAGAGTTATTATGGGTTGAAACTCTTAAAGTTTCGTGACGCATGGCAGCCTATGTAAACAGCTAAAGCTAAAGCCTCGCAGCTAATACATGGATGGGCAGATTGTAAGCGCGCGGAACATCACTCAAAGTTTTCAAGGCTCTGGCTTCAATATCATCCAAGGTCTTCTCATGACCATCAAGACGGGCTTTCTTATGGGCCGACATAGAGCGCATCATGCCTAGGATTTGCGTAGGCGTCCATTTTAGCGCGCAGGTAAATTCAGGGGTCTCTATTCGCTTGAATGGACATTTCACATCCGCATCCAGATAGCCGCGCCAGCTAATCCGGTTGCCTTCCGACCAATAGGGTTTGAGCACCTCTAATACCGGGTCTATCAAGGACAGGTGAATATCAGGCTCGGAATAAGCCCGGTGGTAAGTCCACGCACAAAACAGACCACCCGGCTTTGTCACCCGTCCAACCTCGGCCCAGAATTTATCAAAATCAAACCAGTGCAGAGCCGTTGCCACGGTAACCAAGTCTTGCGAGTGGTCAGGCAAGTCGGAGTTATATGCAGGCGCAACCGCGTAAGTAATATTGCGATGTTTGGGAGCTTGTTTGATTTGAGCCGCGTCAATATCGGTCGCGTAAACGCTCTTAAATTTTCCGGCTAATGACATGGCCGCTTGGCCAGAACCTGTGCCTACATCCCAGACATTTTCATGCCCCGGTGATTGCGCGGCTAACCACTCATATAATGCTTCGGGATAATAAGGACGAGAATTGGCATAAACATCTGCTTGAGCCCCGAAACTGGTCGCGTTTTCCATAACCCGATTTAAAACGTTTTCAAGAACCCGTCAAACAACCATAAAAAAACCCGCACGTTGCGGGTCATTCAGCTATCAAAAGCGGATAGGGTTATTATGCGCTTAAGCAGCCTCAGCTTCAGCAGCCTTTTTGACGATCGCTTTTTTGATCTTCTTGGCCTTATCTGTCAGCTTGTGATTTTTTGTACCGAGTAAAAAACTGTCCAAACCACCTTTAAAATCTACAGTCCGTAAGGTTTTGGCGGCAACGCGCATTTTAAATTTTTGACCCAGACTATCAGAAGCCAATGTGACATTACACAAATTCACATCGAAACGACGACGCGTTTTGTTCATGGCGTGGGAGACATTATTTCCTGACATTGGGCCAGTATTTAAAAGATCGCAGCGGCGGGACATGGTAACTACCTATAATATAATAGTCCCGTAACATACGGGCTTTAACAGTTGCGTGGGATTTAAAGCGCTAAATGCGGGGCGTCAAGCCTTATTTATGCCCTGTCAGCATTCTATCCATGACCCCATCAGCTAAATGTGTAATTTAGCAACACTTAGGGGCAAAATCAGTTTTTACAGCTAAATAGACTAGGACGATTATTTATTAGGGTTTACCAATGGGTATGCGTCCGTCAATTCGATCCATTTTATGTCTTTGCCTATGCCTGACATATGCGGCCGCCCATGCGCATGCGCAAACACAAAAAACCGGTTCAAGCACTCTAGCGGATCCGGCTTGGGCCTTAAGTCCGGCCACAGCAGATGCAGTGAAATTCAAATTCGGACTAAAAGGCTATGTCTTTGGTATTCGGTTGATCAAAGCCGATTATGAGGGCTTTTATAATAGCTATAAATATAATGTGCGTGCCAAACTCCAGACATCAGGGATTGCCGCCTTGCTCAAAAAACTTACGATTTGGGCCAATACGGAAGGCCGGCTGGACAGCTCAGACCTGCACCCCAGAATGCATGTGCAGCAAAATCTGGATAAAAAAAACCGCCGCGTAGAAATGAACTATGATTACACCCGAAACGCTGTCACGGTGGATATTGACCCGCCACTTGGCTCCCAGGGTATACCGCCTGCCACAACTTTTGAGCGCTTCCACGCAGAAGATACCTTATCGGCTATTTTGGAGATGATGCTAAAGGGACAAAAACTAAATGGCGGCTTATGCAATGGCAATGTGCGCGTTTTTGATAGCAAGCAACATTATAATCTGCGCATGGTGCCCGACGGTTTTAAACAGCTAAAATTTAAGGGCGTCCCTGTTCAGACCTTACGTTGTCTGGTTTATTATGAACCCATATCCGGCTTTGATCCCGAAGACCTGCCTGAAAAGGATGAACAAGACACACCTGTGAAGGTCTATTTCAACACTGTGCCTGATCAGGGATTACACATTCCCTTGCGTTTTACCTATAAGATAAAGGGTTTTACAGCCGTGATTAAAGTCACAGACCTTGAGGTCATCCCCCCAAGGCCGTCCGATATATTACGCGTAAGCTCTGATACTCTTATAGAGTAGAAAGACCTTAAATCTTCTGGTCAAATTCCCCGACTTCTGAATAGCCAGAAAGTCGTTTTTCTATTTCGCGGAACATGCCGACCATATTGCCCTCAGAGGTCGGGCTTTCGACTACGACCACAAGGTTAGGCGTGTTTGAGCTGGCGCGCATCAAACCCCATGTCCCGTCCTCGAGGGTCATGCGCACACCATTGACCGTGTTCACATCGACAATTTTTTGGCCTAATATCGTCTCGCCCGCATCAGCAGATTTTTGCACGTCTGCGATAATGCGCTCGACGACACTGTATTTTTCTTCATCAGCACAATAAGGCGACATGGTCGGACTGCCCCAAGTTTGTGGGAGCGCACGGCGAAGATCAGCCATGGATTTATCCGGATTACGGTCCAGCATTTGTAAAATCGCGACGGCTGAAACAAGTCCGCAATCATAGCCCCGACCAATTGGGGCATTGAAGAAATAATGACCGGATTTCTCAAAGCCCACAAGCGCTTCCAATTCCTTGGAGCGGCGCTTAATATAGCTATGGCCGGTTTTATAGTAATCGGTTTTCGCACCGTTTTTAATCAAGACAGGATCTGTTGCAAACAGACCGGTTGATTTCACATCTGCTACAAATTGTGCATTGGGATAAATTGCGGATAAATCACGCGCCAACATCACCCCGACCTTATCGGCAAAAATTTCTTCGCCTTCATTATCGACAACTCCGCACCGATCTCCGTCCCCGTCAAAGCCAAGCGCGACATCCGCGCCGTGCGCTTTACAGGCATCCGCCATAGCGTGCAGCATTTTCATATCTTCGGGATTAGGATTATAATTCGGGAAAGTGTAATCCAGCTCACATTCTACGGCCACAACTTCAGCCCCGATCGCGCTTAAAGCCTCCTCAACAAAGGCACCAGCCGTACCATTACCGCAGGCCGCAACGACTTTGATTTTGTTTTTCAATTTCACGCCTTTGACGATATCGGCAATATAAGCCTCGCGCACACCGTCGACATATTTATAGGACCCGCCCGCGCGCGGCTTGGAGAGACCTTGTAAGACAATCTCTTTGAGGCGGCTCATTTCGCGCGGCCCAAAAGTCAGGGGCGGCTCAATACCCATTTTCACACCTGTCCAGCCATTGGAATTATGCGAGGCCGTCACCATGGCCACGCCCGGACAATCCAGATGGAACTGAGCAAAATAAGCCATGGGAGAAAGCGATAAGCCAATATCAAGCACCTCAATACCAGCATTCATCAGCCCGACGATTAAAGCCTGTTTAATTGAGAGCGAATAATGACGAAAATCATGCCCGACAGCGATTTTAGGCGGCACGCCCTCTTCATACATGAGGGTGCCTAGCCCTTCACCCAGCGCTTGTATGCCATAAAGGTTTATTTCAGGGTCTTTTTCATGTCCCGGAATACCAAACCACCAACGGGCATCATATTCTCTAAAACCTGTCGGTTTTACGAGGGCTTGGGTTTCAAATGCCAATGTATTGGGCGCTATGACAGGCTTGGGGGTGCGTGACATGATATTGTCTCCTAGAGCTAAGTCTAAAATATTAGAGTTAGGAGCTATCTAAGGATTAAGGTTTAAAACTCTGTTTAAATTGCAATTTTAACGCAATTTAACTGCACGTTCTCAAGTAAAGAGTTGCAGACTGGCTTGAACAGTTCACACAAGTTTGAACGCACTAATATAAGGATATTGTTATATATTATTGACCTTTTTGGAATTTCTGCGTATGGGCCATGCAAATACCATATAAGGAAAATTTAATATGAGCGCGAATGACTATATCGTAAAAGACATTGCTCTTGCCGATTTTGGCCGCAAAGAACTTGATATCGCAGAAACAGAAATGCCGGGACTTATGTCTTTGCGGGCTGAATTTGGCGATGCCAAGCCACTAAAAGGGGCCCGTATTGTCGGCTCCCTGCATATGACAATCCAGACGGCCGTTTTGATCGAAACGCTCACAGCCCTCGGCGCTGATGTACGCTGGGCGTCTTGTAATATCTTTTCAACACAAGACCACGCCGCAGCCGCAATCGCGGCGGCTGGCATTCCCGTCTTTGCTGTTAAAGGCCAAAGCCTTGAAGAGCATTGGGATTATCTGGACAAATCCTTCTTATTCCCCGAAGGTCCGAACATCATCCTTGATGACGGCGGAGATGCCACGCTTTACATCCTACTTGGTGCACGCGTTGAAAATGGCGAGCCAGAACTGATCGAAGGTGAGCCGGGTTCAGAAGAAGAAGCCGCGATTTTTGCGCAGATTAAAGCCCGCATGAAAGAAAGCCCCGGCTGGTTTACGAAAATGCGTGACCAAATCGTCGGTGTGTCAGAAGAAACAACAACGGGCGTTCACCGCCTGTATGAACTGGTTGAAAAGGGTCAACTCCCCTTCCCGGCTATTAATGTCAACGACTCTGTCACCAAATCCAAATTTGATAATAAATATGGCTGTAAAGAAAGTCTCGTGGACGGTATTCGCCGCGCCACAGATACTATGATGGCCGGTAAAACGGCTGTAGTTCTGGGTTACGGAGATGTGGGTAAAGGCTCTGCCGCCTCACTTCGCGGAGCTGGCGCGCGCGTAAAAGTCACTGAAATTGATCCAATTTGTGCCTTACAAGCCGCCATGGACGGTTTTGAAGTCACCACACTTGAAGACACCGTTGCAGATGCGGACATCTTCGTGACGACAACAGGCAATAAGGACGTTATCCGCCTTGAGCATATGCGCGAGATGAAAGATATGGCCATTGTGGGCAATATTGGTCACTTCGATAATGAAATTCAGGTCGCGGCCCTCCAAAATATGGAGTGGACGAACATTAAAGACCAGGTTGATATGATTACTTTCCCTAAAGGCAATCGGATGATCCTGCTTTCGCAAGGCCGCCTGCTGAATTTGGGTAATGCGACAGGCCATCCATCATTCGTGATGTCCGCGTCATTTACAAACCAAGTGCTTGCACAAATCGAGCTTTGGGAAGATAGCAAAGCCAAGACGAAAAAATACGAAAACAAAGTCTATATGCTGCCTAAACATCTCGACGAAAAAGTTGCGCGCTTACATCTTGAAAAAATCGGCGTGAAGCTCACCGAGATGAGCAAAGAGCAGGCTGATTATATCGGTGTATCGAAAGAAGGGCCGTATAAGCCGGAACATTACCGTTACTAGCATCTAGCATTCAGGCGGGCTTAGCCCGCCTTATAATTCAACCAATAAGCCTCTCAATAATAACAAAAAGCCCAATTCACATAAGTGATAAAGAGCCTTAAAACTAGGAGTGTCCCATGGGCCGCAAATCTTACTACTTCACATCTGAATCTGTTTCAGAAGGTCATCCCGATAAAGTCTCTGATCGTATTAGTGACGAAATCGTTGACTTATATTTTCGCAAATCCGTCGCCGCGGGAATGTCTCCTTGGGATGTCCGCGTTGCCGCAGAAACGCTCACTACAACCAATAGAGTTGTTATTGCAGGCGAGACGCGCGGCAAGGACGTCTCTAAAGACGAAGTCGAAGCTGTGGCCCGCGCGGCTATTAAAGATATTGGCTATGAGCAATCCGGCTTCCATCACGCTCATGCTAAAGTAGATGTGCTTTTACATGCCCAATCTGTCGATATTGCGGCCGGTGTTGACGAGGGCACGGGTACACATAAGGAAGAAGGCGCTGGCGATCAGGGTATTATGTTTGGCTATGCTTCAAACGAAGTTGAAGGCGCGCTTATGCCGGCCCCGATTTATTACTCTCATAAAATTCTGGAACGTTTGGCTCAAGTTCGTCATGCTGGTGAGGTCCGCGGCTT
>CAZNCJ010000027.1:0-30328 GCA_964571595.1 uncultured Caulobacterales bacterium
TCGGGTGTCCAAGCTCTAATAGCGTTTCCTTTGGTAAAAACAGGGGATTAACCCCCACTAGATTCCCTTGGTCACTTTCTATGGGGGATACCTCCAGAAAGGGACTATCGTTTTTAAAGGGGGGTTTAAGCCCCCTTGTTTTAGGCATGGGAGTATGGGATAAGCTATTCATCAGAATGCCCTCCTAACTCACCGTTAGATTTTGGATTTTGAGAAGCCCGCTTTGCCTTAGCGGGTTTTTTCTTTTCTGGGATGCGCTCAAGTGTATGACCTTCATTTAGCCACCATCGCTTATGTCGTCCAAATGCGTCAGTTTCCCATTCGTCACGAACACTTATTCCCTTCCGTTTAAATTCTCGGATATAGTGACGTAAATCTGCGCCTAAAAAATCGCGTGTTGTTACACCAATACTTCCTTTAGCAATCATGCCTGATAAAACCCAAGTTTCGCCAATAGTTGTCGTCACTGGCGGTCTTGGATTACCCATTGAGTCATGCGGACAAGTTATAATGCCCGTCTCTCTTGCTCGACTCATTAGGCGACCTGCTTCTCAGTCTGCGCTTCCATCCACGCCAGAACTTCAGTACGCTTCCAATATAGGTAGCGACCGCCAATCTTCTGACCTTCGGGAAAGCCCTTGTCTTTGATCCACGCAGCTAGTGCGTTACGACCTATTTTGAGGTAAGATAGCACGTCATCGCGCCGCCAGTAATCTCGATTTTCTAGTGATATAGTTTTTATACTCATATGTACTGTCCTAAATAGTTACAGCACTCTTAATAAGACCTGTTTGTATACTTACAACAAGGATGTTCTGCAAATATTTGCAGAATTTTTGCAGAACTTATTCCTCTAAAATAAGCACTCTTAAGTTATTCGCCTGGCTACGTTTCAAGAGCTGATGAGCGTGGTTTATGTCCTGAGCGGACGAAGCAGCTTCTAAAACTTTATTGGCTTCTTTTGAAAGCGATTCTCTAAAACCACTTTCGTAAAATTTTATTTTAACTTTTCTCCAGTTACAAAAAAATTTCCAATCAGCATCTAACTTGCGGTCAGAATGAAATTCATTAAGTTGCTTTCTTACTGCTTCCCTAGCTCGCGCTGCCAACCCGTGGGTATCACGCTTTGCTCGCTCTAATAGCAAACCTATTTCAATAGACTTCATCATCCTTGAATGTTGTCGGCCCGCTGTTTTAGAAACATCGCCTCTAAATAGTGGGTGTTTTTCAAACTTCAAAACAATGCCATTGGCAGCTAATCTATCGTGATCGAACAACCGCGACAGCTTGTCCCAGATAAACCACCCCTGTTCATCATACTCACCAATTTTCTTGAGAAGTATAGGTAGGTTTAAGTAATCTTGATTATGTATCGCGTTTAGTGCTGCATTATAAACTTCATTTTTTATACGATCCTGCTCTGCAAGTTCATTAATCCGCAGACTATTTGTCGGCATACCCATAGGCTTTGCTCTTATATGATCTTCTATTTCATATAGAAAAATTTCAGGGGTATCTCTACCCATGAAGCTGCACCACTTTCTCAGCTTTCTCGTTAAGGCAATAATCGCCCCACGCCTGCATGATTACACGCCTCTTATCTAATAGGTCGCCGCGCCTGTAGCTATCCCGTGTGGTATGCGCTAGACAGCGCTCTAAGGCTTCATAATCAAAGCTAGTCGCATCCTGCCCCCATGAGCGGTACGCAGCTCTCAGACCGTGAAGGGTTGTTCTTTCGTGCCAGCCCATTCGCTTAAATAACTGGCGCGGGGCATTATAGGACAATGACTTACCATTATCAGGGTTTGGAAAAACAAGCCCATTCTGGCTTATGGGTTCTACCGCGTCCAATATACCAATCACCTGAGCTGATAGCGGGACTTTATGAGGCTTCCGCATTTTCATCCGTTCAGCTGGTATTGACCAAATCGCTTCATCTCTATCAATCTCTGACCACAAAGCGCCCCTGGCTTCCCCTGAGCGCACACCCGTTAGGATCACAAATTGAACCAGTAACGGCGCTATACCATCACGCTCTTTAAGAGCTTGCATAAAATCAGGAATTTCTTGCCAATCAAGTGCTCTTTGAGGCTTAGACTTATAAAAGCTCTTTGTGCTTTGCAGCATTGATTTTAAACCGCCAGCCCATATTGCGGGATTACCCTGATTTGGTTCTCGCCAACCCTTTCCAGCCGCCCATCCAAAAACTTCCTGCAAGCAATATCTTAAGCGCTTAGCCGTTTCATGCTTTGCAATCCACATAGGTGATAGGATAGCGTGTACATCATGCATAGTAATTTCAGAGGGTTTTTTATTGTGCAAAGATTTTGCGTGTACATTTAAGCAATAGTACCAACGCCTTTTAGTGCTATCAGACGTAAATTCTCGGCCTTCCTTTAAATATAGTTCGATTAAGCCTTTAAAGTCTGGCTCAACCTCCTGACGCCTCTCTGCAATTAAATCAACACCCGCCGCTATTTCGGATAGTGCATCTCTCGCGGCTTGTCTGGCCTCCGCAAGCGAAAGAGTAGGATACTTACCAAGAGACATCTCTCGGCGTTTCTTGCTCTCGTAATAAAATAAATACCATCGCGCAGATATAGCCCCCGGCTTATTCTTTCGAGGCTTTCCCTGACGAACGACAAGATATAGCCCATTTCCATCTGCATGGCGTCCGACTTGTTTTGATAACTTTTCAACCTGCGAGGCTTTGAATTTTGACATTTGGCGACCTTGGTGAGAATTGCCCCACGTTTTGCCCCACGTTTTGCATGGGGCAATATAATACACAATATGCGCTTATCTGCACATTGCAAGGTCATTTAAACCTTAAAGCTATGATTTTACTTAAGTTATGTGAACCTATAAAACACTATCTTAAAGCAGTATGGCGTCTCTTCTGGGCACCATTACTCCCTTTTACGATCAAACTCATATATCTCGGCCAGAACAGATATCGCCAAACGAGAAGCCTGACGCGTTGACGGAACAAGACCTATAGGCCCATTAATACGCGATAAGCTCTCAGATTTAAGCCCCATCTCTGCGAGAGCTTTGAGACGATTTTCATGGCTTTTACGACTTCCCATAGCCCCAATATAAAAGGCTTTTGTTTCTACTGCGGCTTTCAAAATAGCCAGTTCTTTATCATGGTCGTGAAATAAGAGGACTATAGCTGTCCATTCATCGGCTATTATCTGGCTTATTTCTGGGTTTAAATGAACCTCGATATTACTGGCCTTAGAGATTTCGACAAGTCGGAGCGCTTCAACTCCCTCTCCAAAGACGAGGAGTTTTAATCGCGGGGCATACTCAAAACCGTGTTCTATAGCATCATGCACAACACTAAGCTGACTTGGTTGACGCGCTTTCATCGTTTCAACAAGATCGGAAATAAGGCCGAGTGAGGGATTGGGAATAAATAAAAGGTCCAATCCGCCGCCGCAGGGTAAAACTAGGTCTATATATTTTGACCCCTTCCCGTATCGAACTTTACGACTTTCATTCGTCACGAGCGTATCTAAGGCTTGCCTAGCTATATCCGTATCCAGACAACCGCTTGAAATATAACCTGCATATTCACCATTCTCGACGACGATCATGGGCATACCCACACGCCGCGAGGACGAGCCTTCAATTTCGACTATAATCACCAAAACGAGTTTATTTTGCGCCTGCAACAACTCTAAGGCAAAAAGATATAAATCTTCTGGATGGTCACCAATATGGGTTAGAGCTTGCACAAATATCCTTATTTATAGCTTTGCAAAATAACTAAAGCCAAGCCTAAACAAAGATAACGTCAGGGCAATGTAAATTACGCAATAAAAACCGTCTTTACATTACAAAAGACTCTGATGCCCTCTGCCGCCAGTTCCCGACCATAACCAGAACGCTTAATCCCCCCAAAGGGTAATTTCGGATCAGATGAGGTCATAGCATTTACAAAGGTCGCGCCGGCCTCAATATCCCGGATAGCCTGCGAA
The DNA here is from genome assembly GCA_964571595.1 of uncultured Caulobacterales bacterium. Taxonomy (GTDB): domain Bacteria; phylum Pseudomonadota; class Alphaproteobacteria; order Caulobacterales; family Maricaulaceae; genus CALCKU01. Next base: position 3,987 of record CAZNCJ010000027.1, read on the forward strand.
TACTCGTTTTCTTCTTGCGTCCAAATCGAAGACCCTAAACCAAACGGGCTGTCATTAGCCAATGTAATTGCCTCCTCTAGCGTTTCGATCTTATAAAGTGCGGCCACAGGCCCGAAAATCTCTTCGTGAAAGGCCTGAGATGTACGCGGAATATTTTCCAAAATAGCGGGTTCAAAGAAATAGCCAGCGCCCTCGTTCGGATTGCCGCCTATAATAAGGCTCGCGCCGTCCCTAACCGCATTTTTCACTTGCGTGGTAACTTCATCAAGGCTCGCCTTATTAACGAGCGGTCCAATATCAGTATCCGGCTGCATAGGATCACCAATTTTCAAACTCTCAAATCGTTCGACTAACTTAGACCGGAAATCGTCATAAACATCAGCATGGACAATAAAACGCTTGGCCGCGATACAGCTTTGACCATTGTTTTGTGTACGCGCAATCGTGCCTACACTTGCCGCTTTGTCCAAATCAGCACTCGGCATCACAATGAAAGCATCTGAGCCGCCAAGCTCTAACACAGTGGGTTTAATCTCCTGTCCGCAGACAGAGGCGACAGCAGCGCCCGCTGGCTCTGACCCTGTGAGTGTAGCGGCTTTGACGCGGTCGTCACGCAAGACACGTTCGACCTTCGAGCCGCCAATGAGCAGACTTTGAAAAGCGCCTTCTGGAAAACCCGAGCGTTTGAAGACATCTTCAATATAAAGCGCGCATTGCGGCACGTTAGAAGCGTGTTTAAGTAAGCCGGTATTCCCCGCCATTAAAGCCGGGGCCGCGAAACGAACGACCTGCCAAATCGGGTAATTCCACGGCATAACCGCCAGAATAGGCCCGACTGGTTGATAAGAACGATAGGATTTCGAAGCTTTGGTTTGAACAATATCATCGGCCATGTGGGCTTTGGCCGTATCAGCGTAATAATCGGCCCCTAGCGCGCATTTATTTACCTCTGCAATAGCGGATTTTAATGTCTTACCCATTTCAAGGGTCATAATCGCACCGAGAACTTCTGCTTCAGCACGTAAAATGTCCGCCACCTGACGCATACAGTTTGCGCGTTGCTCAAAAGTCCAGAGACGCAATTCTTGATAAGCAGCATAAGCGCGCGCTATCTTGGCATCAACCTGAGCATCTGTATGTGGCTCAAAAGTTTTAACCACCTCACCTGTCGCGGGGTTTTGGGATTGAATTGCCATAGCTTTGCCTATTATCTGCGTTATGATGTGCCAATAATATGAGGCCTTCTTATATGCAAGGCTTCTTACCTTTACAAAGCAAAACCAAATGACGCACTCTGGTAACGAGACGAAATAGGACACATTGCACCGGGCTTTGCCACGTGTTATTGCTTTATTATGCATTCCGATAAAACTTACGAAACGCTCCTAAGCGAACAAGCCGATAACGTCCTGCACATTACGTTAAACAGGCCAGAAAAATTAAACGCCCTTTCGCCCACATTGCTCGCCGAACTCAAGGCCGCCTTAGAGACCGCTAAACACGATGCGGATATATCCGTCGTGGTGATACGCGCAGCTGGCCGTGTATTTTCAGCCGGATATGACCTCAGTGAAAAAGACTGGATAATTTCGCAATTCCCGGCTGATTTTGAGCACGGCGTGGACTTACAAAAAGACCGTGAGGACATCATTGATCTTTTAAATTACTGGCTTGATATGTGGAAGTTTCCCAAGCCTATAATCGCAGAAGTACACGGCGCCTGCCTGTCTGGGGCGGGTGAATTACTGGCTGTTGCTGATCTGGCTATTGCTTCGCCCGAAGCCAGTTTTGGCCATCCTGCCGCGCGCGATCTCGGCATTCCGCCGACTATGTTTCTTTGGCCCATGCTCATAGGGCTGCGTAAAACCAAAGAACTTCTATATACCGCGAAGTCGATTAAGGCGGATGAAGCCAAGACACTTGGTTTGATTAATGACGTCGTCCCGGCAGAAGGCTTAACAGAATATGTCAACGCGCTCGCGCTCGACATAGCCAAAACTCCCGCTAATCACCTCGCCTTGCTCAAGGAATCCACGAATAATTGGTATGAGAATATGGGCCTTGAAACCTCAACCCTGCAAGCGGCTGATCTGGATGCAGTCTTTCATCAAAGCCCGACTTTTAAAGCCTTTTTCGATATTGTCAGAAAAGACGGCATGAAAGCAGCTCTCAAAGCCCGAAAAAAGCGGTTCGGATAAATCGGGCGGTAGAAGAATTAAGACTTGAACCAGAGCCAAAAAGCTATAATACGCCGCACTCAAAGTGACGTCTCTTGTCACTTGACTTGAATTGTCATATAGGCCGGATATATTCAGGCAAGAGATTAAATAGCCGCGGTAGCTCAGTGGTAGAGCGCATCATTGGTAATGATGAGGTCGGGAGTTCAATTCTCCCTCGCGGCACCAGATTTATCATATAAATGAATATAACTTTCAAAGGCATGAGAATGCATTCTCCTGCAAGCACATAGTAAGCACGGGTTGGTCGCAAACCCAAGTATGTTTTGTTATGAACACCATAGGTCAAATGCGTGACCGTGATATTTATATAAATTTTCACATAACTGACATGTTTGCTTAAGAGCGGTAATTATTAATTTGCTGAAAAAAGTCTTTCGTTCGTTTATTGGCCGGAAAAAATAAGACTGTTTTTAACGTACCGACCACATTATTCACGGCGCCCAGTTCGACAATGAGTGTGTATAAATCCAGATGCATTTCACCGAATTCAATCTGTAAACAAAATACAATATTACCGCCCTCTGCACCTTCCGAATAATGAGGTTTATCTTGCCCGGGGAGCAGCTGACTATAGGCGCTAAGTTGGGCATTATCAGAAGATCTGACAAGGTCGTTTTTAACACGATGTTTTATTGCCGATATTAGATCATCAAAATTTTTAATTATGGATCGGTCAAATTTGGGTGATTGCAAACTGGCAATCAGGTTATTCATATCCCCTAATCCCACTTTATTTAAGACGTATTTTGCAGACGGATTTAATGTGATCAGGTCCCAATTTGTATCAAACACAAATCCAGGGGACGGCATGTGTCCATCCATGACAATATCAAGGGCCTTAATCACCGGATTTAAAATTGTATCGTCAGATGATAAGGGTAGATATTCAGGTGACAGCCCTGCGCTTTGCAAAATATGATTAAGATCAGAACGTGTAAATTGAAGTTTTTCATGAAGGCGAAGGATAATATCCCTACTGGGTATTGCGCGTCCGGTTTCCACAAAACTTAAGTGCTTGGTAGACACACCCAATTCTAGGGCTAGCTCCATTTGAGTATAATTGCGCTTTTTACGCCAACTCCGTAACAAGGAACTATATTCTATTGGTTTTTGTTCCATGTTCTCCACTTATCACGGTCATACTCTAATAAAATATTCTTTCATTTAACTCAAGAAAATTACCTCTGAGGTAATAGCCATAGACGTGTCTGAACCCACTATTCCGGGCACAGATATTGAAAGCCCTTTCATGCACCTGTTCTTTCAAATGCCTAATGGGGATTATATTGCCTTTTTTGACGAGCCAGCCCGCGCAACACCGGAGTTTTTTGCCCCTGCTGATAGCTTTGATCGTCATATCGCTTTCGAGGTCGATACAATGGAAGATGTTATGGCGTGGCAAAAGAAAATCAATGACCGTGGCGTCATGTGTGTTGGGCCTGTTGATCATGACTTCGTAAATTCAGTCTATTTTTATGATCCTAATGGCCTGCTTTGTGAAGTCACCACCAAGCATGACAGCTTCGAAGAATTTGCCCTAAAGCAAAAAACAGAAGCCCGGATAGAGCTTGATAAATGGGTCAAACAAACACGGGACATAAAAGTCGCTAAATTTGGCGCAGCAGCCATTGATGCGCGTTCGGTGCAATTCGAGGAACCCGAAGCTCCCGAGTAAAACTATTTACTTGCCGCCATACCCAAGACGGTAAAGACCATTGATTTAAGATGTTCTAATTCCTGCTTATGAAAAGGCGGGCGACCAGTATATATTTCAAATTGTAGCGCGCCTAACACCAGTGAGTTAATCATATTGGAAAAAGTGAAATAGAGCCGACCAGGATTACCCGCACACACCACACCAGCGGATTGGGCCTGACGGATAATATCGGTTATGACCTTATGGCTTGGAATGGTATGCTTCTCTGTAAACCAGCGAAAGCGTTCACTATCGACTTGGCTATCAAAAAAGATCAGACGATGTATGGCCTTCTTTTTAGAGACCCAGAGAATATATTCGTCAATAAATTGACGCAAACCGGCCTCAGGCCCCTCAATAGCCGTCGTCATCTTAACCGCATTCAGCAGATCCACCCCGTCTTTTAATTCCAGATTGACAATTTCGCGCCATAATTTGTCCTTCGTACCGAAGTGATGGGAAATAAGCTGTTTCTGCGTCCCTGCCCGTTTGGCGATCTGACCCAAAGACGTCCCTTCAAACCCGTTTTGCGAAAACAGATCTAAAGCACTTTCCATTATTTTTTCGCGCTTATTCATTATGGTGAGCTTCGTTTATCATATTTGCACTCTAGCAAGTTATTTTACGAACGTAAAGTTTTACTTTACGACCGTACAGTATTAAGTTATGTGACCCTTATAGAATGACAGAAAAAGGAATCAAAAATGGATCTTAATGGTGTAACAGCAATCGTAACAGGCGGAGCCTCTGGCCTCGGCGCGGCAACAGCCCGCAAATTCGCTGAATCGGGTGCAAAGGTTGGAATTTTTGATCTCAACGAAAAAGCTGGCGAAGCAATGGCCAAGGAGTTAGGCGGTGTTTTCGCTAAGGTGAATGTTACATCTGATGCAGATGTAGACGCCGGATTTGAAAAAATTCGTACTGCCCTCGGTCAAGAACGTATTCTCATCAATTGCGCGGGTACAGGCAATGCTATTAAGACAGCCAGTCGCGATAAAAAAACGGGTGAGATAAAACATTTTCCAATGGATGCTTTCAACCTCATTATTCAAATCAATCTTGTCGGGACATTCCGGTGTATCGCAAAATCTGCCGCAGGCATGATGACACTAGACCCGATTGAAGGTGAGCGCGGCGCAATCGTCAACACGGCCTCTGTAGCCGCAGAGGACGGACAAATCGGACAGGCTTCATATTCTGCCTCGAAAGCGGGTGTTGTCGGGATGACATTGCCGATTGCACGTGATCTTTCACGCGAGCTTATCAGGGTAAATACTATACTTCCGGGTATATTTGATACGCCCTTATTGCAAGGCGCGCCGGAATACGTCAAAGCCGCTCTGGCTGCCTCCATTCCAAACCCGTCACGTCTGGGCTATCCAGAAGAATATGCCTCACTGGCATATGAAATGTGCCGGAACCCTTATTTTAACGCCGAAGATGTGCGCCTTGACGGGGCCATCCGTATGGCGCCACGATAGTAAAACAGAAAGGTTTAATCATGGCTGATGCTTATATAATTGATGCGTGTCGCACCCCCAGAGGTGTAGGTAAAGTTGGTAAAGGGGCGCTTTCACATTTACACCCCTCATATTTGGGCTCAACGGTTCTTGGCGCATTAGCCAAACGTAATGAGCTTAACACCGCCGATGTCGATGACATCATTTGGGGCACATCCACACAACGCGGCAAGCAAGGATATGACCTTGGCCGTATGGCGGCGCTGCAAGCTGGATATGATGTAAAGTCATCCGGCGTTACGCTTGATCGGTTTTGTGGCTCAGGGATTACAACCGTTAATTTGGCAGCTGCGCAAATCATGTCAGGCATGGAAGATGTTGTCATAGCGGGCGGTACAGAAATGATGAGCTATACAAGCTCAATTGCTGATCCGAAAACCCCGCCAATGCTGGACGGTGGCAATATGGAGCTGCGCGCTATTCATCCACAATCCCAGCAAGGTGTTTGTGCTGACGCAATCGCCACGCTTGAAGGTATTGACCGTGCGGCTGTTGACGCACTCGCGCTCGAGAGTCAAAAGCGCGCTGATGTAGCGATCAAAGAAGGTCGCTTTGATAAATCCCTTATCACTGTGCACAATACTGACGGCTCTGTCGCGCTTGACCGTGAGGAATTTCCAAGACCCCAAACAACTCTGGAAGGTCTGTCTGGCCTTAAGACAGTATTTGCGGCTTGGCGGGATGTGCCTGTTGATGAAAGCGGCATCACATATGGAAAACTAATTCAACAAGTATATCCGCAACTCGACACTTTCGATCATGTGCACCATGCTGGTAACTCTTCAGGTGTTGTTGACGGTGCAGCGGCGTTATTGCTGACCTCCAAAAGCTACTCAGACAAGAACGGTATGAAACCTCGTGCACGGATCGTAGCCACAGCCAATATGGGTGACTGCCCTACCCTCATGCTAAATGCTCCGGTGCCCGCAGCCAAGAAAGTTCTGGCCAAAGCAGGCCTCACGAAAGACGATATTGATATTTGGGAAATCAATGAAGCCTTTGCCGTTGTGGCTGAAAAGTTCATTCGTGATCTTGATCTGAACCGTTATAATGTCAACGTCAATGGCGGCGCCATGGCTTTGGGTCATCCTATCGGTGCGACAGGTTCAATCCTAATCGGCACTGTGCTGGATGAGCTTGAGCGTCAAGACAAACGCTACGGCCTGATTACAATGTGCGCAGCAGGCGGTATGGCCCCTGCCATTATCATTGAAAACATGAATGTATAATCTCTGAAGACAGGGAAAGGATTGACTTTGACGGAGGGCCTCACAGGACTAGACAAGTTTTGTCAGACGCATTTTGGGTCTGGTGAGGTGACATCTGTGCGCCGCTTATCCGGCGGGGCGAGCATGGAATCCTGGATGTTTTCCTATCAAGACAAAGAGATGATCTTGCGGCGTCTGCCGCAAGGTTCAGAGCAAAATGGGGAGAGTGCCAGTCTGGATATTGGAGACAATGAAAAGGCTGCCGGATTTATTCCTTTGGGTTTACAGGCCGAAATTCTGCAAGCCTGCTACTCGCAAGACATTCCTGTCCCTAATGTTGTTGCCATGCTCACGCAAAGTGACAATTTAGGCACGGGTTTCGTCATGGAGAAACTTGGCGGAGAGGCCTTGCCTTACAAACTTCTCAAGGACGAAAAATACGCTCTGGCCCTGCCCCAACTCTCCGCGCAAAATGCCAAGGCTTTAGCCTCTATCCACAAAGTACCGCTGGAGAGTTTACCACAATCCTTGCCGAAATTATCTGCCTCTCAAGCTCTCAATAATCAAGATGAGATTTATCAACGCATAGGTGCAAAAGTCCCGATCTTTGATCTGGCTTTTGGGTGGCTGAAAACACATATGCCAGCCCAGCCCGCGCCTTGCCTTGTGCACGGAGATTTCCGTCTCGGCAATCTCCTTGTAGACGCGCAGGGTCTTATAGGTGTGCTGGATTGGGAGCTGGCCCATATTGGCGATCCTGTCCGCGATATTGCCTATATGTGCACACCTAGCTGGCGTTTTGGAAATTATCATCTCCAAGCTGGCGGTTATGCAACACGCCAAGACTGGTTGTCTGATTATGAGAAGGCTATGGGGCATAAAGTAGAGCAAGACCGCTTTAACTGGTGGTTGGTTTTCAACACCTTATGGTGGGGCATAAGCTGCCTGCTCATGGGCAATGCCTATCGCGACGGTAGTGTTAAAACGCTGGAGCGCACTATTATCGGAAGCCGCGTTAGTGAGGTGGAAGTTGATCTGCTATTGCAATTTGAAGATCTGCGCCATTCCCCAAGCCATACACTGGACTGGCAAACCCCGGACGCGACACCGCCCAGCCAAGAAATGAGCTTTGCTGAAATCACACAAGCTATCGCAAGCTGGAACCAAGACGAGATTATGCCCGGGAGCAAAGGGCTTGATCTGTTCAAATCCCGTATGGCGCGCAATGCTTTGGGCATTATCGAACGCCAATTATTGTGGGGAGATGTTTTTCAATCCCGACAAAAACAGGACTTAAAAAAACTAGGTCTGGAACAAGATGCACTTTGCCAAGATTTACGGCAAAACAGCGCGCTTTATGAAGATGATAATATCTGGGAGCATTTACGTCTCACCACGCTTGAGCGCCTTAGCATTGATCAACCCCGTTACGCCGGATTTAAAATCGCCAAAGAGAGATGGACAACATGAGCCAGTTTCAAATACCAGATGACATAACCACTTATCTTTCCACGCTTGATAGTTTTATCGCGGATAAAATAAAACCGCTAGAAAACCGCGATGATAATATACGTTTCTTTGATCACCGCCGCGAACATGCGCGTACAGACTGGGACAATCAGGGCCTCCCCCGCGAGGATTGGGAAAAGCTACTGGATGAGGCGATAGAACTGGCGGATAAGGCCGGGCATTATCGTTATGCTTTGCCAGATGTTTACGGAGGTCAAAACGGCTCCCATCTCGGCATGGCGCGTATCCGCGAACACCTCACCGCCAAGGGGCTTGGCCTGCATAATGATTTGCAAAACGAACACTCCATCATCGGCAATCTTGTTTTCCCGCTCATGTTTCGGGATTTTGGTAGTGAAGCTCAGCATGAGGATTTTGTGCCTAATTTGCTGGCCCGCAAATACTCACTCGCATTTGGCCTGACAGAAGCCGCTCACGGCTCTGATGCGACCCATATGAAAACAAGTGCCAAGAAAGAGGTCCGCGACGGCGTTACAGGCTGGATACTAAACGGTGAAAAAATGTGGTCAACCGGCCTGCATAAAGCCTCGCATATTCTTATTTTTGCACGCCATAGCGGCAAGGACGGCGACGCGCGCGGTATTGGATGCTTCATTGTGCCAACTGATACGCCCGGATTTGAGATCGGGGAATATATGTGGACGTTCAACATGCCCACAGATCATCCGACATGTAATTTAAATGATGTCTTTATTCCTGAAGAGTCTGTATTAGGCGATCCGGATTTTGGCTTGGCTGTCGCCCAACATTTCCTACATGAAAACCGTATCAGACAAGCCGCCTCATCATTAGGGGCAGCGGGTTATTGTATTGAACAATCTGTCGCTTACGCTCAGGAAAGAAAACCGTTTGGCAAGCCCTTAAGCGTAAATCAAGGCATTCAGTTCCCTCTTGTCGAGCTTCACGCTGAACACCAAATGCTGCAAGCCTTGATCTATAGCACGGCCGCGAAAATGGATAATATGCCAAAACCGGATGTCGCTAAATATCTCACAGATACTATATCCATTTGCAATTACAGAGCCAACCGATTGGCCTGTGAAGCCGCTGACCGCGCTATGCAAGTTCATGGCGGCTTGGGTTATTCGCGCCATAAACCGTTCGAGCATATTTACCGTCACCACAGACGATACCGTATTACCGAAGGCGCGGAAGAAATCCAAATGCGCAAGGTCGCGGGTGTCATGTTCGGCTTTGTATCAACAAAACGCAAAAGCTAGCACCCTAAAAGGATAAAAGAGGAAAGAATTATGAGCCAATATGAATATATTTCAGTGAATATTGACGGCCCAATTATGGAAGTCACTATCAACCGCCCGAAAGCCTATAATGCGTTGCACGGACCAGCCCATAGAGAACTCGCAGCCGTGTTTGATGAGCTTGAGAGCAATAAGGACCTATGGGTCGGGATTATAACAGGCTCAGGCGATAAGGCTTTTTGTTCGGGCAATGATCTGAAGGCCACACAAAAAGGCGAAGATATAAGCGTGCCAGCCTCTGGCTTTGGCGGCCTGTCCTCGCGTTTTGATCGGGAAAAACCGGTTATCGCTGCGGTTAATGGCATAGCCATGGGCGGCGGGATGGAAATTGCCATGGCTTGCGATATGATTATCGCGGCACCCAATGCACTTTTTGCTTTGCCAGAAGTCAAAGTCGGCTTGTTTGCTGCTGCCGGCGGTGTGCAGCGACTAAGCCGGCAGATCGGACGCAAGAAAGCTATGGAGCTTATTCTAACGGGCGATCATTTCACCGCTCAGCAGGCCTTGGATTACGGCGTTGTTAATGCTGTCTCGGAAAAGCCTGGCGCAGGCGTCATGGTTGAGGCACGAGCATTAGCGCAAAAACTATTACTCTCCTCCCCCAGCTCTATGAGCGCCAGTAAGCGCGTCCTAAACAAACTCGATGCGCTAGAGCGCATGAACGAGTCTATCTCAAGTTCTAACGAAGAGATGCTCAAACTCATGGCAACAAATGATGCCAAAGAAGGCGTACTCGCCTTTGTTGAAAAACGCGCTCCTAAATGGACCAATAGTTAAGGCCAAGATACATGATATTTGCAAATGAAGTTTTAGACGTTCAGCCCGCCTCTTGGCGACGTGATGAAGAGATAGTGCTCTTTGACGACCTCGTCGGGAAGTATTTTGAAAATGAATGCGTCCCGCAGGTTGAGGGCTGGAATAAAGCCGGCATGGTCCCCAAAGACATCTGGCGAGAGGCCGGAAAACTTGGGCTTTTGGCCACCTGTGTGCCAGAAGAATATGGCGGCATAGGGGGTGACTTTCGCTATGATGCGATTATTGGTGAGCGTCAGGGCTGGCACGGCGTAGATGGTTGGGGCATTGGTTTACATAATACCATTGTTGTGCCTTATCTCATTGCCTACGGCACTGAGGCACAAAAACAGAAATATCTGCCCAAATGTGTTTCCGGCGAAATAATTACAGCCATTGCCATGACAGAACCGGGCACAGGCTCAGATCTGCAAGGCATTAAAACCACAGCCAAAAAAGACGGAAATGAGTATGTCATTAATGGCTCAAAAACATTTATTTCTAACGGGCAAACAGCCAATCTTATTCTGGTGTGTGCCAAAACCGCTCCGGATGCTGGCAGTAAAGGCGTTTCCATCATGCTTGTCGAAACCGAAGAAGTCGAAGGCGCTGGCGGATTTACACGTGGCCGCAATCTCGACAAGGTTGGCCAAAGCGCGGCAGATACGTCCGAGCTATTTTTTGACAATGTCCGCATTCCTGCTGATGCCATATTGGGCGGCGGTGAGGGTCAGGGCTTTGTGCAACTTATGCAAAAATTACCCCAAGAGCGTCACCAAATTGGCCTACATGCTGTCTCTGTCATGGAAAGAGCACTGGCCCATACGCTTGACTATGTCAAAGAGCGTAAAGCCTTTGGACGTTCTGTTATGGACTTTCAAAACACCCAGTTTAAACTGGCAGAAGCCAAAACAACGGCGACGATTGGCAAGGTGTTTTCCGAGCATTGCACAGAGCTTTTAATCAAGGGTGAACTGGACACTGTTAAAGCCTCAATGTCAAAATATTGGCTCACAGATATGTCCTGTAAGATCATTGATGAATGTGTGCAATTACACGGCGGCTATGGCTATATGAACGAATATCCCATTGCCCGTATGTATCGTGATCAACGCGTCACCCGTATTTACGGCGGGACAAATGAGATTATGAAACTCGTGATTGGACGCTCTCTTTAACGCCCTTACCAGATTAATTAACCACGGAGATAGATATGGCAGGCGCTCTTGAAGGCATTCGCATTATAGAATTTGCAGGCATTGGCCCTGCCCCCTTTTGCGGCATGATGCTCGCAGATCACGGGGCTGAAATTATCAGAATATCCCGCGTAGGCGCGCCGGATGATTTAATAGATCCGCTTTTGCGCACACGTAAATCTATCGCGCTTAACCTGAAAGACCCCGCCTCCAAAGACATTGTCATGAAACTTATCAAGTCATCCGATGGATTAATTGAAGGTTTCAGGCCCGGTGTTATGGAGCGCCTGGGCTATGGGCCAGAGGAAATGTTGGCCGCTAATCCCAAGCTTGTATATGGGCGTATGACAGGATGGGGCCAAACAGGGCCTTATGCCCCCTCTGCGGGTCACGATATCAATTACATCGCCTTGTCAGGTGTCTTGCATATGTTTGGCCGAAAGAACGAAAAGCCTGTCCCGCCTGTAAATTTCGTCGGAGATTTTGGCGGCGGCGGCATGATGCTGGCCTTTGGCATGGTCAGTGCCTTACTCGCCGTGAAAAATGGCAAAAAAGGCCAAGTGATTGATTGTGCTATGACGGACGGGTCGGCCACACTAGGCGCTATGATGTGGGGGCTTAAGGCGCGTGGATTATGGCAAGATAAGGCTGGAGCAAATTTGCTGGACGGCGCGGCGCATTTCTATGACACCTATGAAACCAAGGACGGGAAATATATTTCGATAGGCTCTATTGAACCGCAATTTTATGCCCTACTGCGCGAGAAAACAGGTTTGGTGGATGACCCTGCATTTGATTCTCAGCTTGACGTGACAAAATGGGAAGGCTTGTCTGAGCGCTTCACAGAGTTGTTCTTAACCAAGACACGTGATGAATGGTGCGAGATCATGGAAATGACAGATATTTGTTTTGCACCTGTCCTTAGCATGAATGAAGCCTTAGAGCATCCTCATAATAAGGCACGCGGAACCTTTATCGAAGTTGGCGGCGTCCCTCAGCCTGGCCCCTCGCCTCGTTTTTCAGTAACACCCAGCGAGCCGCCATTGCCGCCAAGTAAAAGCGGCACGCATACCGATGAGCTCTTGGAACTTATCGGATATTCGGAAGCAGAAATAGAAAGTCTAAAAGCTGGCGGCGCTGTAAGCTAGACAATAATAGCCTGATAGTATTAGGCCGTTCTGCTGGCCTGTTCTTCTTCAAGCGTGGGATAGTCTGTGAAACCATCCTGTCCCGGGAAATAGATTTTAGTATCATCCCAAGGCGTTTCATGCGCGTCCAGTTCAATCCGCTTGGGAAGATCAGGGTTAGCCAAAAACCGTCGCCCAAAGACAATGGCGTCACAACGGCCAGCCTTTAGAGCTGCCTCCCCGTTTTCGCGGTCAAACTCACCGCCCGCAATCAGCGTATTTGTGTATTGCGCGCGAATGGCATCTAATGCGTCATACTCAGCGTCACCGAAAAACATTGTCCATATAGCTTTTTGAACATGCAAATAAGCCAGATTAAACGGCATTAAAGACTTAGCAAGAACGGGGTAAAGCGCAGCGGTTTCTTCTGTCGTGCCAGTCGTCCCATTATAAGCAAAATTCGGAGAGATTTTAATACCCACGCGATCGCTACCGATACGTCCAACAATCTCTTCCACAGTCTCGATCAAGAAGCGACAGCGATTTTCCTCAGAGCCGCCATATTCATCTGTGCGTTGATTAGAACATAATTGCAAAAACTGACGGTGGAGATGTCCGCTTCCTGCATGTATTTCAACACCGTCAAATCCGGCTTTAATAGCTCGGTCAGCCGCGCGTCCATATTCCTTGATCATTTCGCGGACTTCATCCGTTTCCATCGCTCGCGGGGTAACAGCAGGTGCTGGTATAATCGCACCGCTCTCAGGATCAGCTATACGGCTCATCACACCATCTGCTATAGCTGAGGGCGCTATGGGCAGCGCACCGTCTTTTTGCAAACTAGGATGGGACAAGCGCCCCGCATGGCATAATTGCGCAAATATATGTCCGCCAGCAGCGTGTACCGCATCCGTGACCTCTTTCCAGGCCGCGACTTGCGCATCTGTATATATCCCTGCCGTCACAGGTTCTTGCCGTCCTCGCGGCTCGACATATAGCGATTCAGTTGTAATCAAGTCAGCCGAAGCCCGCTGGCTATAATAGGTAATATTTGCTTTCTGCGGCACCCCGTCCTAATCCACGCGAAAGCGGGTCATCGGGGCCATGAAAACACGATTAGGGACTAAATACTTCCCGATTTTTACCGGAGTTAAAAGCTGGGGGTATTTAGTTGTCATGTTTTAAAGTCCCTGATTAAACCCTTAAAGTCCACTCAAAAAAATATGCGCTGGTTTAATGCAGAAGCGTAAACCAAACGCATAGTTTGAATGTGTCTCTTATTAAATTAGAAATTGGCCGCCACGGTGAAGTTGAATGTACGTGGACGGTTAAATGTCCCCTGCACGCTCGGGAAGACACCCGGTGAGCCAAATGTTGTATAGGCTTCATCCGTGATGTTTCTAACATCCAAGCGGAGTGACACGCCGCTGTCTTCGTGCCTGAAACCTACATAAGCATCTAGAAGGAAGAAGGAACCGCTCTCAATAGGATTGCCTGCAAAGTCCGGCGTTGGAATATGCAAGAACCCGCTATTGGTAAAGGCCGTCGCACCAAGATTAAATCCGAAATCCTGATTAATGCTTTCATCATAATCAAAACCCCATGACGAGGTAAATTCTGGCGCAACTGCTGGCGTTACATTATCTGTCGTGTTTTCGGCGTCCAGATAAGCCAAAGAACCATTTAGAGTTATCGCATCTGTGAGCGCAAAGCGGCCTTCAGCTTCAAAACCAAAGGAACGCGCATCCACATTACCGGCGACCAATGCCCCGACAGGCGGAATATCAGCATTGAAGAATGACTCTTGGAAGTCCTCAACATCCGTATAGAACGCGGCGGCTGCGAGATAGCCTCTCCCTTGGGCAAAAGTCCCTTTCAGCCCGGCTTCAATCGTTCTTGCGACTTCTGGCTCAATGATAAAACCATCAATGACGGTTGGGAATGTCGGATCAAAAAGATCAATAACCGCGGAAACCTGATTGTTAAACGCACCACTTTTCGTGCCTTGCGAAGCCGAGAGATGACCCAACCAGTTATCTGTGAGCTTATAGCTCAGCGTGATGGCACCATCGATTGAAGTATCATCAATCTCACCCTCAAGATTAGGTACATCAGGCGTTGTGAGCGGGCTGATGGACAGTTGAGATAATGGCACACCCGGTGGCACCGGGAATAAGCCCGGAATAAACGGAATGAGGCCAAGATTGTCCGCAAATAATGTCTGGCGTAAATAAGTGCCGTCCTTATCCTCATTAGCGATACGCAAACCACCTTTAACTGTCAGACGATCTGTAAGCTCGTGTGTAAGCTCTAAAAATCCTGAAAAATTAGTAAGGTCCTGGTTAAGAATAGATTGGAAATTACCCCCCGCATTAAGTCCATCAGTAAGCGCTGGAGGATCACTGGCGGGTATGACGAAATCTAGACCGACCTGTGTTGTAAAATCAATATTTTGTGTCTGGAAAAACCCACCAGCCAACACACGGGTTTTATCGTTTTGATAATCCACTCTGACTTCTTGTGTGATTTGGTCAAACTCTTCGTCAAATTGAATAAAGCCCGTACCAGTTACTGTCGGTGTGAAGGGGGCTAGGAAAATATCGATCGCATTAGAATAATCAAATTGCGAATATGATGTGATAGCTGTGAGTGTTGTATTCTCATTAAGATCAAGATTAAGCGTCAGAGCAACATCTGAACTTTCTTGCTGATCAAAATCGGCTGGAATGGTTGTCCCGCCAACTGTCGTTTCTCCGTCAACGGCACGCTGGAACGGTGTTTCGTCAAGAATAAAATCAGGCAAACCTAAAGGATCACCCGTGATCTGGAATGAACTACCCTGAGTCTCACTATCTGAGTGTTGTCCAAATAATGTGGTTGTAAAACGGTCAACCGGATTAAAAACCAATGTCCCACGTGCAGTCCAACGGTCCTGATCCCCATCAATATCCTCGGTTAACGTGTTTTCAACAAAACCACCCCGGTTACTATAAAGGCCAGCCGCTCTAAACTTTAGAACATTAGATAATGGGATATCTACCCCGCCCTGAAAGAGCGTACTGTCAAATTCAGTTTCATATGATGCAGATAAATTCGCACCTAACTCATCGCCTGGCTTACGCGCTGTAATACTAATCGCGCCGACATTAGTGTTTTTACCAAAGACAACACCTTGAGCGCCCTTGATAACTTCAACACGCTCAACATCAAATAAAGCGTCTTGATATTGACGCGCCCGAGGCTTGTATACACCGTCTAAGAAAAGACCGACTGATTGCTCGAGTGTTTGAGAAGCGTTTGTGGTACCGATACCGCGGATTTTAATAGCTGGAAATTCACCCGGTGAGGTATTTTGCCCCAACCCCGGTATGCCGTTGAACAGGTCCGTGACTTCTATAATACCCTTTTCTGCAATCTCCAGACCGTCAATAACAGAGACAGCTAGAGGCGTATCAGCCAAAGTTGTTACGCGCTTAGTTGCGGTAACTGTAATCTCATCGAGGACCGGCCCTGTTTGCGTATAGGCCTGACCTGAAACTCCACCGATTAAAGCAATAGATAATAATAATTTTTGCTTCGTCATAACTTCCTCCCTTAACCGCTCAACTTCTATATGAGCTATCATTTATTACTGATAGATTTATCAGGAATTTAAAAACTCGTCAATGTTACAATGCGCATTTATGAAAATTTTTGTAAATAAATGTGACAAAAATACATCTATTAACTTTTCTCTATAAAAAAAATATAAAATAATAGACTTCTCACATTCTTTTGTATAATCGTAAAATAATTTTACAATAACCAATGAACGAGCACGCACATTCTATATGATGTTTTAATAATTGGCTGTGGCCCATCTGGCGCGACTTTAGCAAATATATTGCGCAAAAAAGGGCGTAGAGTCGCAATATTTGGCCGAGATAAAGATATATTCATTGCGCCCAGAGCTATGACTATTGACGGTGAATCATGTCGTATATTTCAATCCATAGAAATCCAAGACCGCCTCGCCAAAGAGGATGCCCGTCCATATATACTGCACTATTTTGTGGATGAAGCGCGCGACATTCTTTGTGAATTCAAGTTCGGAGATCGCGAGGGCGTTGACGGCTATCCGGCGGCTGGTGTGCGCTTTCATCAGCCTGCCCTTGAAGCGTTTTTACGCGAAGACTTCACTAAAGATAAGCATGTGGACGCCTTTTATGGCTATGACGTCGAATCGGTCGAGGAAGGCCCAGATCACGTCAGCCTTAGCGCCCGAAATATCGACACAGGCGAGCTTCAAAACTTTAGCGGGAAATACATTATTGGTGCCGATGGTGGAGGCAGTCAAACACGCAAATATATAGGCGGCAACCGGGTTGACTTTAACTATAGTCGGCAATGGTTAGTCATAGACATATTACTCCATGATCAAAAAGATTGGGACGCTATACATGAAGCTTCAGAGTTTATGTGCCGTCCTGATTCGGCGGTCGTTTTTGTCAAAGGCTTTCATAATCATGTCCGTTTTGATTTTGAAATCGACCCGGAAGATGTTGATAATTATAGTGAAGACGACGCACTTGAATTGATCCAAAAATATATCGATGTGAACCCGAAAGATGTCGAATTCCTACGCCTAGCGCCCTATCACTTCTATGCAGGTATGCCGGATAAATGGCGCAAGGGGCGCGTATTAATCATGGGGGACGCCGCCCATCTCACCTCACCCTTTTCCGGTCAAGGCCTGTGTATGGGCATAAGAGATGCCGGCAATCTCGGTTTTAAACTGGATATGGTTTTAAGCGGATTAGTCAGTGATGCCTTCCTCGACACCTATCAAGATGAACGCTGGGAGCATTGTAAGAAAATTATTGCAGGCGCAAGTGAACGCGGAAAAATGATAAGTGCGGCATCGCCTCTGGCTATATTCCAGCGCTATATTACATTTTTTATCGGACGTAACTTCCCCAAACTCGCGATGGAACTTATGCGGCGAAGCTCTATAGCCTTTCCGTATGAACAAGGTCTGGTCGGCAATCATAAACTCGCAGGCTACCTCACTATTCAACCCCATGTTGAAACGCCAAATGGAGAGAAAAAAAACTCTTGGACGACATCACTGGAAACGGATTTACTCTGCTCAGCCTAAAATCTGAGACATCTGAGGCGATTGACTGGTTTCGGGATCAATTAGGCGGAACCGTCAATATTATCGGGCAGGATATTATCGACAGTGACGGAAAGTTAGCGTTTTATTTTAAACAACATAAAATCAACAGTCTGATTATCCGTCCAGACCGCTATGTTTATGAGGCTGGAAACTCCAGCGCCAAATTGTGTCTGGACTTACATCAAGCCTTGCAAGGCTACGCACCCATAAAAGAACAAATTAGGTAAAACCACCAAAGGAGGAGGAGTAAATGGATAAAGTATTCATCGCAGGCGGAACGGGCATGCTAGGCTCTGAAACGGCTATATCTCTGGCGAATGCAGGCGTCGACGTGGTTGTCTCCAGTCGTAAGGATAAAGACGTTACAGGTGAACGACTTGAGGCCACAAGTACGCGCATTAAAATGGAAAAACTTGATCTGCTTGATGCAGATGCCGTTGCGGCTGTTTTTAAAAAACATAATTTTACGGGCGCTGTCTTTTTGGCCCAAACGCACCAACATGCCCTCACACGTGATGACGCCAATAAGATTTATCCCATCCTCATTAACTGCCTTGAAAATGCGCGTAAAACAGGTGTTAAGCGCTTCGTTTTGGGGAGTTCACTAGCCATTTACGGCGGAGAAGCTCCGCCCATTAGTGAAGATATGAAATTCCCAACGCGCGTAGGCGAAAGCCCTACTCTTGTTAAATTTGAAGTCACTGTGAAACGCGTTCTCGAAAACATCGCCTTAGATTACGGGCAGCCTTTCCAGCAAGGCATGTCAATCGTTCCGGAACCAACGCCTTTTAGCCAACATGAGTTAGAAGTGGTCGCCTTGCGCTCACCAATGATGTTTGGGCAGGGTTATTATGCCAATGGTAGCCCAATGGGGGTCGATGCACATGTCGCGGCTGGTCGCCAAGATACGTTTAAAGGCCATATAGGTTATGCAGGCCTGCCGGTTGAAATTTTATGGGGTGTCGCAGCCCCCGTTCCGACCAGCTATGTTAAAGATAATGCCGACTGTATCAAAACGGCGCTCATGGCAGATAAGCTTAAAAACCATATCTACAATATTGGCAGCGGCTTTCCGTGTAATGCCCGCAAGCAATTTGACGCTCTTGTTGCGGCGGCCCCAGATAGCTTGGAGCGTTTTGGTATTACGCGAGACGAGCTGCCCGATGAAGATCATGATATGGGATATTATAGTGGTCTGTTTAATGAGGATTTCAACTGGAAGCCGCTTTACACGCTTGAAACGGCGTTGGCGGATTACATAGCTTGGCTAAAATACAATCCTATTTAACACATGCGGGGAACGAACATGACTGAATTGAATTTCACTGGCAAGACAGTTCTTGTTGTTGGCGGTTCCAGCGGGATTGGTAATGGTATTGCCCAATCTTTTCGGGCGCGCGGAGCAGATGTGCATGTATGGGGCACGCGCGAAACCGCAAAAGACTATGAGGGACAAGACGGCTCCGACCTCACAGGCCTGAATTACGCACAAGTCAATGTCGGCAATCATAGCGCCATAGACGCCTATAACACCGCTTTTGATAAGCTCGATATATTAGTCCTCTGTCAGGGTATCGTGCGGTATGGACGCAAAGAATTTGAGAAGCCTGACTGGGATGATGTCATGGCTGTCAATATCGATTCTGTTATGGGTGTTGCCACCAAGTTCAAACCCATGCTCGCAGAGACTAACGGTTCAGTGCTTATTGTGAGTTCGATCTCGGGCTATCGCGCCAATGTCGGAAACCCCGCTTATGCTGCCTCAAAAGCGGCTGCTATAAGCCTGACAAAGACATTAGGGGCCGCTTGGGCGCGTGACGGTATTCGCGTGAACGGGATTGCACCCGGCCTAGTGCACACCAAGCTCACAGCCGTAACTGTTGAACATGACGCCCGCCGCGAGGCTGCCCTGAAAGCTATCCCCATGCGCCGCATAGGTACACCGGACGATATGGCAGGCGTTGCCCTCTTCCTTGCCTCGCCTTTGGCGGGCTATGTCTTGGGTCAAACTCTTATAGTCGATGGCGGTCTGACCCTATCATAATTTAGAAGCAAAAGGACATCTTATGAAAGCTCTGCAAATCACAGGCTTTGCGCCGTTTACGGAACATAAAATATCTGACGTCGAAAGTCCCGCAATCAAAAAGGGACATGTCCGTATTGCAATAAAGGCGGCAGGCGTGAACTTTCCCAATATTTTAATGGTACAAGGTGAGTATCAAATCAAACCACCCTTCCCTTTTATTGCAGGTTCAGAATGTGCGGGCGTCATCACTGAAATCGATGAAGGTATAAAACATTTGAAAATTGGTCAGCGCGTCGCTGCCCTGCCGGGCACGGGCTGTTTTGCCGAAGAAATTGTCGTGCCCGCTGAAATCTGCGTGCCTATTTCGGATAAAATGTCATTCGAGGAAGCTGCAGGTTTCGTAATGGTTTATGCCACCAGCTATCACGCCTTAAAAGACCGCGCCGATATTAAACCCGGGGAAAGCCTTTTAGTATTAGGGGCAGCGGGAGGCGTCGGCCTTACGGCTGTTGAACTCGGCAAGCATATGGGGCTTAACGTCATCGCCGCCGCCAGCACGCAAGAAAAGCTCGATATCTGCGCGCAATACGGCGCTGATCACGGTATAAATTATGTCACAGAAGACCTCAAAGCGCGTGTGCGCGAGATCACCGGTAAAGGGGCTGATATTTGTTATGACCCTGTAGGTGATAAATTCGCCGAGCCTGCCCTGCGAGCCTTAAAATGGGCAGGGCGCTATCTGGTTGTCGGCTTTGCAGGCGGTGAGATTCCGAAAGTTGCCTTTAATTGGACATTGCTCAAAGAGCTTGATGTTCGCGGGATACATTGGGGGGCATGGGTGCCCAGAAATGTCAACGCACATATGGAAAATATGGGCGAGCTTATGGCGATGTATGAAGCGGGAACGATCAAACCCCGTGTGAGCGCAGCCCACCCTTTGGAAGATTTCGCAGAAGCTATGACGGCGCTCAAAGAACGGCGTGTTATGGGTAAAGTCGTTTTAACAATGGGGACATAGCCCCGCTTGCCTTGGAGAGAGATATGAAAACTGTAACCTTATCAGAGCTGGACGGCTTAGTCGGAACAGAGCTTGGCACAAGTGAATGGGTGACAATTGATCAAGACGCTATCAATGCCTTTGCCGATACCACGCATGACCACCAATTCATCCATATTGATCCCGAAGCAGCTAAAAAGACACCCTTTGGCGGGACGATCGCGCACGGGTTCCTGACTTTATCTCTCCTGCCTCACTTTTCCAAAGAACCCGTCATTCTGGTTGAAGGTGTCAAAATGGGTGTGAATTACGGCTTTGATAAAATCCGTTTTCTCGCCCCTGTCCCGTCGGGCTCCAAGGTCCGCGGACATTTCACTTTGAAAGCCTTTAATGAAAAACGTCCCGGCCACATAATGCTGACTTACGGTGTCAGTGTTGAAATTGAAAACACTGAAACACCCGCGCTAAGCGCCGAATGGATTGTCATGCAAATGGTAGGATAGATCCCTTATATCGCGAGAGTGCCTATCTCGCATAAAAAGCCAAGTTTTATAAAACTTGACAGATGACGCCTCACAGCTAGGCTATGAGAAGCCTTAAGGAGCTTTTCATTCTAGACCGTGAAACGACAATACCTATCGTTCGGAAAATCCCGTTTGAGTTTCCCGAGGACACAGACCCGCATTGGATCCCCGGCGAGCCGGAATTAGCCTCAATGGCAAATGGGGCCTCATTGACCATGCCCTATCTTGAGCCTTTCCTAATCAAGACAATCAGGGATAGCCTAACACATATTGAAGACCCATTATTGCGCGAAGAGATAGACGGTTTTGCGCAGCAAGAAGCCCATCATTACCAAATGCACCGCAAATTCAACAACCTGCTCAAGCGTAAAGGTTATCCAGAGCTTGCGCATATTGAAGAGCAAATGAAAGCCTGATATGCAAAGCTCTCTCAAAGGCCCTTACAGGTCCGTATGGCCTATACAGCCGGTTTTGAAGCCATGACAATGGGAATTACAAAATGGCTGATAGGTGACCGTCTACGTCTATTTGCGGGTGCTGACCCGCAGGCTACATCTTTCATTCTCTGGCATATGGTCGAGGAGACAGAACATAAATGCGTTGCCTATGATGCGTATAAGGCTGTTTATGGCACAGGTCTGAAATCATATTTTTACCGTATGATCGGCGTGTTTCACGGTTCTCTTGATGTCATCCGCTATAGCCGCAAAGCCTATCAAATGATGCTAAAAAAAGATGGCTTGTGGAAAAGTTTCCGTTCGCGCCTAAGGCTGGCAAGACGTTTAGGTCGATTTATTCTCAAAGCCGGGCCATTTTTACTCAGAGCGGCCTTGCCTGGTCATAATCCACGGCACGAAAAAGATTTGCAATGGGTAACAGACTGGCTGGAGGGCTATGAAAAAAGCGATAAATCTGTGGCTCCACTCATTGATACCTTGGACCCCAAAATGCCAGTTCCGTTTACGACATAAATCAGATCATGGACGATAAAAACCTCATCATTAAGAACATACAAAGACGTCTGATCGGGCATGGGGCGCTTTTGATTTTCATAGGCGGAATTCTTGGCTTTGGTTTTCTTTTCTTCCTGATCAGAAAAATTGCCCTCTGGCCTATCCCTTGGGAAATAGATTATCAAATGCCTGGCACTTATGATGCTTGGCGAATGGCGCATATGGAGGCAATTGTAAACGGCCTTTTATTGTGGCTGGCTGCCAGTCTTATGCCGGTTTTTCCCTTCTCAACAAAAGTTTTGAAACGGTTTGCTCTTGGGTTTCTAATTGTGACATGGACAATAGTGCTCGCCTCGTCACTCGACCCGCTCTTTCCTAAAAGCCGAGGCTTAGAATTTGGCGGACCTGCAACCAATCAGATTGCATTTTTCCTATTTTATGTCGGAGTTGTGCTCGTCATGGCGCTTATGGCTAAAATTGCATGGCGCTGCCTTGTAAAGCCCGCTCAGGATGATCAATCCAGCGACTGAGCTTTCGCGCTTCACGATTATCAAAAACATTAAGATTCTTTTGGGACTTTTTAGGTAGCCTGAGTCGATAAACGCGCAAAAATAACGAATAAATGGACACAATGGCTGTAAATGATAGTTTATATACCGACTCAGATGTCTCAGACGTGCGAACAGATGCTACAGTCTTGGATACCGTTATAGACAATCAGGGTGAAATTCAGCCCCAAGAAGTACACATAGACGACGCGCCCTTCCAACACGCTTTCACAGACCTTCCAACCCATTCCAATATAGCGACTGCTTTTGAAAAGCTTCTCAATGTAGGCTTTGCAAATTTTAATTCTGAATGGCTATTAGTCGACTTCAACACTCAGGTTTCTGAATATTTGGATATAGTGCCTGATAAAATCAAACATGGCTTAAGCTATGAAAGAGTTATCAACTATCTCGCCAAGGAAGGCAGATTAGGGCCTGAAGACCCTGAACTTATTGCCAATGCCATGTTGCAAAATATGGTCTTGCGACGTGATAAAGGCCTATCTGATCCTGTTGAGTTCAATATGACAACGCCTCAGGGGCGCTCAGTCAGGATTACACAAATCATAAATCCGGATAATAGTCTCAGTGTCTCTATTGAGGAAAAAACATCCGAGCTTTTACAAAAAGAAACTTTGGAAACAGCACTGCATGCAGCAGCATCAGGTTATTGGCATTACAACCTGCGGACTGAGCAGTTTACACTTGAGAGCCTATTTTTAACCGAGAGCCTTACGCAAGAGCAGGTAAAGGAATTGACTTTGGAGGGGCTATATAAGCTCATCCACAGAAGTGACCGAAAAGAGGTTCATGTAAATTGGCAACATGTCATTACAACAGGGCAAAGCCGGAAAATGACTGTCCGTTATATCACGCCTGATCAGAAAACAGTCTGGCTGAAATTTTATTTGCGACCCCAATTTTCTCAAGATGGGAAAATAATAGGCATCATATGTTTTTTCAATGACGTCAGCAATGTGTTACGTGTTCAAGATGAGTTACGCAAAGCCAAGGAAGACGCTGAAAAATCCGCTCAAAACATAGTTGATCACTATGCACGTATGAGCCATGAAATTCGCACGCCTATGAACGCTGTGACCGGTATTACCGATGCTCTTATCCAGCTCCATAATGATCCTGCGATTAACCCAAAACTCAAACTTATAGAAGATTCCGCCGATAGTATTTTACGTATTCTGGATGAGAGCCTCGATCACGCCAAGATCAGAGCTGACAAAATCACACTAGACAATGTTAAATCTGATCCAAGGGATATTGTTCGCAATATATGTGAACTCTGGCAGACTAAAGCCCTGCGAAATGATGTCAGGCTAAGCTGTAAAATGGACGAGACTGTACCATCCGAGATATTCTTTGATCCTTATCGATATGAGCAATGTCTAAACAACCTCATTTCCAATGCCATTAAGTTTTCCAGCGGCGGCAATGTCTCTGTTATCTTGACGCGCTTACATAAGCAGGGCCACCCTCCCCATCTCGTTCTGGCTGTACAAGATTCAGGCATTGGCATGAGCGATGATCAACAAAAGAGAATTTTCGAAGCCTACACCCAAGCTGATGATACTATCTCCAGAAGGTTTGGCGGAACAGGCCTTGGCATGACAATCACGCAAGAGATTGTCAAAACTATGGGCGGCCATATTTCAGTTAAATCCAAACTCGGAGAAGGCTCTGTCTTTGCGATAACCTTGCCTATTGAAGGTGAGCGTCAACCCGCCCAACAGACATTAACAACGTCGACCGATCTGGTTTCACAAATGATTGACGAGGAAGCCTCTGAACGCACGTCTTACGAAAATTTGAGAGTACTTGTTGTCGATGACAATGCCACTAACCACCTCGTAGTAAATTCACTTATAACAACAATAGTCGGCGAAATATTCACAGCTAATAATGGACGTGAAGCCCTGGATATACTCGAAATTCAGGACATTGACGTTGTCCTCATGGATATTCACATGCCCGTCATGGACGGTATAGAAGCCACTCTGGCCATTCGTAGCAGTAATCAGAAATGGTCATCAGTCCCAATCGTAGCTCTAACGGCTGACCCGCAATATCAGCAACACAGGCTTTGTGTGAATATTGGAATGGACTACGCTCTCTCCAAACCTGTTAAACTGAATGCTATTCTAACGGCATTTGATGCTGTGACCGGTGAGAATGAACACTCAATCTCAGATATTGAGAATGTCTAATAATTCTTGAATTGATTTTTATCTAAATTTGTTTTTCTATAGACCCAATGAAACAAATTGGGGGCATCTATGCGTATTAAGACATTAACGGGACTATTGGCCATCACTCTGACAGCTGCGTCTTGTGCACCTGTCGCGCCGGATAGCTCGATTGAAACGCGGAATTGGTGCCTCTCCGGCGGAACTTTCTATACCGCAAATGATGAGAACCCCACGACAGAAGCCATTGCAGTTAGTGACGGTTTAATCACTTATGTCGCCAAAGGCGAAGCCGAAGAAAACTGGTGCGATAAATATGCCGGGCGCCACCCTCGCGTCCTTAATTTGGCAGGCAAGACCCTTTATCCCGGCTTAACAGATGCGCATGGTCATTTACTCGGCATAGGACTGCGCGAATTGCAGTTTAACCTCGATCATATCAACTCTATAGAGGCGTTAAAACACGCTCTTAAACAAGTCGTAGAAAAAACACCCAAAGGTGAATCAATTTACGGACGCGGATGGATTGAAACACATTGGCCAGAACAGCGCTTTCCGAACCGCTATGACCTCGACGAAGTCTCTCCTGATAATCCTGTCATACTAGAGCGCTCTGATGGACATGCCGTCGTCGTCAACTCCTACGCTTTAAGCAAAGCCGGTATAACGGCAATAACGCCCTCACCTTTTGGCGGTGATATTCGGAAGTCTGATGATGGCATACCCAGCGGCCTGTTAATCGACAATGCCGCAAAGCTCATGAATGAGTTCCTACCCCAACTCACAGATGAGAAGAAAAAGCTGGCATATAAGACGGCCTCCGAGCTTTACGCCTCACGCGGCTGGACAAACATCCATTCCATGTCTGTTGATCCTGACGATATTGATATGATCAATGCGCTTGCGCAGTCAGGTGACATAAAAATCAGGGTTTATAATTCCATAGATTTACTTGAAGGGCGTGACATGCCCGTCATGGATAGTCAAAAAACTGATCCGCATAATCTTATAACCACCAGAGCCATAAAGCTTTATGCTGACGGAGCCCTTGGTTCTCGCGGCGCAGCTTTGCTTCTGCCCTATAGTGACAGCCCAGAAAATGAAGGGTTGATGACCTTAAAAGAAGACATGGCTCTGCTTATTTTAAAAGCCGCCTTACGCTCTGGCACGCAAGTCAACACACATGCGATTGGCGATAAAGCTAATAGAATGGTTTTACAATGGTATAAGCAGGCTTTCGAGGAAGTACCGCCATCAGAGCGCTTAATTGCAGAACCGCGCTGGCGCATAGAACACGCCCAGATACTCAACACAGAAGACATTAATTCCTTTGTATCGCTCGGCGTCATACCCTCTATGCAGCCATCTCA
>CAZNCJ010000028.1:0-28347 GCA_964571595.1 uncultured Caulobacterales bacterium
AGGGAGACCGCTCGCGGCTTCCTGCAAGGCTGGTTTGACGGTGGAAAAGGCCCTGAAAAAATCTTCAAGTCAGGACAGGCTTATGACGCGGCGGCTTGGAAGGCTTTTACCCAAGAGCTTGGTATGTCAGCAATTGCAATTGAGGAGAGCTACGCTGGGGCAGGCATGGGAGAGCTTGGCCTTATTGTCGTGATGGAAGAATTAGGCGCAAGTCTTTGTTCTATGCCGTTTTTATCAAGCTGCGGGGTTGCGGCAGGTCTGATTGCCCATATTGGCGAAGACAGCGTTAAGTCAGATGTTTTATCTAAAATTGCGGCGGGAGAGTTAATCGCGGTTTATTGCGAAGGGGATGGTGATAAAAGCAAATATGTCGCCGACGGGGAAATAGCGGATATGATAATTTTTCTGCGTCGCGTAACAGACGGTGTGGATTATATTGGCATTTCAACAAAGGCGCGCGGTCTAGTGGTAACGCCCCAAAAAACTATGGACCCGACACGTAGCTTTGCGCATATTGATTGGAGTGAGGTCGCGCAAAGCGATTGGCAGGTTTTGGGTTATGGAAGTCATGAAAGACATGACAAGATAACCGCACAATCCCATCTGGCATTGGCTGCTGAGTCGATAGGCGGGGCGCAAAAATGCCTAGACATGACGCTGGAATATACCGCCCAGCGTATTCAATTTGATCGTCCGATTGCAAGTTTTCAGGCCATTAAACATCGCTGCGCGGATATGTTTATTTTATTAGAGGCGGCACGGTCGGCTGTCTATGGTGCGGCTGTAGCCTCACCATCTGAAAGAAAAGAAGCCTGCCTTATCGCAAAAGCCTATGCCACAGAGGCTTTTTATAAAATTGCGGGGGATGCGATACAGCTGCATGGCGGTATCGGTTTTACTTGGGAATATCCGTTGCATTTTTTCTTTAAACGCGCGCGTGCCAATCGCTCTATGTTCGGGACGCCTCAAACGGCATATGCTGAGTTGGCTGATCATTTACTAGGGAGCGTCGCATGAGCGATCCGGTAAAAGACGTCAGGGACGCATTTGGCGAGTGGATGGAGGAAAACCTTACGGGGGAATTTGCCTGCCTGAAATGGCGCGGAACTTTCGGGGATGACGAGGCCTATCCCGAGCTGCGGAAAAAATGGGAACAGCATATGGGCGCAGCGGGTTGGATCGGTGTAAGTTGGCCAGAGGCTTATGGCGGCAAGGATTATAATTTGGCGCAAATGGTGGCCTTTAACGAAGAATATGCGAGATATGGCGGGCCGGGCCGTTCTGGCCATATTGGCGAAACCTTACTTGCGCCGACATTGGTTGCATATGGAACAGAAGCGCAAAAAAAGCGTTTCTTACCCCCGATTTTAAACGGCACGGAATATTGGTGTCAGGGCTATTCAGAACCCGGAGCAGGCTCTGATTTATCCAATATCAAAACCAAGGCTTGGCTTGAAGGGGATGAATGGGTCATTGAAGGCCAGAAGGTCTGGACATCCCTCGCGGTAGATGCCGATTGGTGCTTCGTGATTGCGCGTGCAGAGAAGGGTTCGGTGGGTCGCCAAGGTCTAGTTTTCTTGCTTGTTCCGCTTGATCAGGCAGGAGTTGAGATTAAGCCGATAAAGCAAATTACGGGCGGTTCTGAATTTAACGAGGTCTTCTATAATCAGGCGCGAACAGCCAAAGAGAATATAATCGGGAAAGTCGGGGAGGGGTGGCGCATAGCTATGGCTTTGCTGGGTTTTGAGCGCGGGGCGTCCACGCTGGGCCAGCAAATGATATTTGCCAATGAACTTGACGAGATTATAAAGCTCGCCAAGTCAAATGGTAAGTCGCAAGACCCCCTTATTCGACAACGTATAGCCAAAGCCTATGCAGGCCTGCGGATCATGCGTATGACGGCTCTGCGAAGTCTTGAAGGGGCGAAATCCGGGGAGATGACCCGCGAGGCTTACATGTCTAAAATCTATTGGGCGATCTGGCACAGAGACCTAGGGGATCTGGCTATGGATGTGATGGGCGCGGATGCTGAAATTATGGAAAATGGTGATTTTGATGCGCTACAAAAGACCTATCTCTTTGCTCGCGCAGATACGATTTACGGCGGGACAAACCAGATACAGCGTAATATTATAGCAGAGCGGGCTTTGGGCATGCCAAAGGAGCCGCGCGGCGGCGGGACAGTTATAAAAGGCTGATGACGATGACGGATTTAAGAAAAACGCCTGATTACGTGCCGGGACACGGATTGCTGAAAGATAAACGCGTCGTGATAACGGCTGCCGCGGGGACGGGTATTGGTTTTGCGGCGGCCAAAAAATGTATCGAAGAAGGCGCGCGAGTTTTTATATCCGATATACATCAAGGTCGATTGCAAAAAGCTCAGACGACATTGGAAGCCGAGACGGGACAACGCCCCGATTTCGCATTGTGTAATGTGACCCAACAAACCGATGTTGACGGCCTGATAGCTGCGGCCAGTCAATCATTGGGCGGTATTGATGTTGTGATTAATAATGCGGGGCTTGGCGGGACGGCTAATCTTGTTGATATGACGGATGATCAATGGGCGTCCGTTTTGGATGTCACGCTAAATGGATGCTTTCGGATCAACCGCGCCGCTATGCAATATATGAAGGAAAATGGCGGGGGTGTGATCGTCAATAATGCCTCTGTTTTGGGGTGGAGGGCGCAAAAAGGCCAAGCCCATTACGCCGCTGCGAAAGCCGGTGTTATGGCGCTGACAAGATGTGCCGGGGTCGAGGGTGCAGAATTTGGCGTTCGGGTCAATGCTGTCGCCCCGAGCTTGGCTTTGCATCCCTTTTTACATAAGGTTACCAGCAAAGACTTGCTGGCCAAGTTAGAAGAGCAAGAAGCCTATGGTCGCGGAAGCGAAGTGTGGGAACAAGCCAATGTCATGGTTTTTCTGGCTTCTGATTATTCCAGTTATATGACAGGCGAAGTTATATCAACATCATCACAAAGGGCATAATTATGACGCAAAAAATAATCGACAAACCTGGCGATCTTATGGGTCAAGAAGGGCTTAAAATTGGCCCTTCAGAGTGGATGGAAATGACCCAAGAACGTATTAACACATTTGCGGATGCAACAGGCGATCATCAATGGATACATATAGATGAAGAGATGGCCAAGAAAGGTCCGTTCGGGACAACTATAGCCCATGGTTATTTGACGCTTTCACTCGCAGCTAAATTCATGCCTGAAATCATCAAGATTAATGGCATGAAAATGGGAGTGAATTACGGGACAGAAAAAGTGCGTTTTCTTAACCCTGTGAAATCCGGCGCGCGCGTGCGTGGCTCTGGCGAGTTTCTCGAAATTAAAGAAGTGGCAGGCGGCTATCAGTCTACTTTGCGGGTTACGATAGAAATTGAAGGCGAAGAAAAGCCGGCCTGTGTTGTGGATACAATTAGTAGGTATTATGTTTAGGGAGTAAGTTTATGAGTGAGAATATGAAGGCTGCTGTTCAGGCCTATCTGGACAATTTTAATGCACAAAATGCTGAGGGGATAACGGCGTTATTTGCAGATAATGCGACAGTAGAAGACCCTATTGGAACGCCGCTTAAAAATGGCAAAGATGAGATTTTAGCCTTTTATAAAATGGCCGTTAAAAATGGGGCTCAATTAGCCCAAAAAGGTCAAACGCGTATAGCGGAAAATATGGCGGCCTTTGCTTTTGAGGTAACTGTCGGCGGGGCGGGTATGACGGATGTTGATACTGAGATTAAGGTCGAGCTACCACCCGGCAGTATGACAATCCACGTAATTGATACATTTGCGTTTAATGATGATGGTAAAATATCTGAAATGCGGGCCTTTTGGGGACCGAGCAATATCGTACAGCATTAAGTAATTGGACAAAGCTGTTTAATAACATCAGCTTAACGCAAAACCTTACTTTAAGGCTTTCATGATTATATTATTGTATCGCTCGGAATATGGCGGCATTTGGATAAGGAAATCCCTGAACCGGTCCAGAGGTTGATGCACGATTGAGCGCTCATTTGACATAGTGCGGAAGCCTTCATAGCCACCTATGCGACCCATGCCGGAAGACCCGACACCGCCAAAAGGTAGGCGTGGATTAGTACCCGATTGCACGCAATTATTATTGACCACGGCAGATCCTGATGACGTGTTTGTCAGGAAATACTCAATATTAGCTTTATCGGTTGAGTAGATATAAAGGGCGAGTGGGTTAGGGCGCTTTTCGATAATCTCTAGGACGTCTTCTTTATTTTTATATGTGGTGACACATAAAACGGGTCCAAAGACTTCCTCTTGCATGATCGACATATCATCACTGACGTCACTAAAGACGGTCGGCTCTATATAGCAATCCTTGATATCAGTCGCGCCGCCACAAATGGTGGTGGCACCTTTTTTAACGGCATCATCCATGAGAGCCTTAATACGTTTGGTATGGCGCTCATTAATAATGCGCGGCACATAATTAGAGCTTTCAAACCCTTTGCCGTCTGAATTATATTGTGCCTGCATTTTCTCTTTGAGGAGGTTCAAAAACGCCTCTTTCTTGCTTTCATGTATGATAACATATTCCGTGCCTATACAGACTTGCCCGGCATTCATAACCCGACCCCAAGAGATTTTGGTGGCCGCATTTTCAAGATCGGCTGTCTCGTCAATAATGACAGGGGATTTGCCGCCCATTTCCAGTGTCACAGAGGCAAAGTTATCTGCCGCCGCTTTCATGACAATTTTACCAACGGCCATGCCGCCAGTGTAGTAAATGTGATTAAAAGGCAATGCGAGAAGGTCTTGGGCAACATCGACCCCGCCTTGAAAAACCTGAGCTTCATCCTCAGGAAAGGCGGCATTAACAATTTCCTGTATGATCTGGGCGGAATCTGGTGCCAGTTCAGATGGTTTTATCGCGATAGCATTACCAGCAGCTACTGCCGCAATCATTGGCATAAAGGCTTCTGCCGTTGGGGCATTATAGGCGGCCATATTTAAAACGACGCCCTTGGACTGGCGTCTGATTTCACAGGTTTTACCCATTGTACTAAGTGAGTTTTTTATCCGCTCAGGTTTCATCCAGCCAGCAAGATTTTTGACGGTAAAGTCAACCTCGGCTTTTAACATGACAAGTTCAGCGGCAATGTCGAGTTCATGGCTGCGGCGCTCTTTATGACCGGCTTTAAACAGATCTTCTTTACGGGCTAGCGTATGAGTCCATATGGCTTTTATCTTTTGGGCACGCTCACTTGCCGTGCTGTTTCTCAGGCGCAGAGTTGAGGATTGTAGCGTCTTAAACCCTGTTGCAATATCGGACATATCTAGCCTTTATATTGTGGTATTTTTGTAGCTTTCATAATCATGCTCTCAAACATGCGTTCTGGAAGTAATTTATGTAATGGGCCAAGAGCTTTTACGTCATTGCCCACCATATAAGCGGGTTTCCATTTCTTCTTATCCAGCAAACCCAAAACTTGATCGACAACGACTTGAGGTTCGTTCCCAGCTTCAATTTGTTGGGGCATAAGCTCGGTTGTTGTGTGCTTAAGGTGCGGGCCGTAAATATCATTCATATCTTTGGAGACTTCTTTCCAGATATTCTGGGTGGTATCTTTGGAATTAGCCGTCATATGTGTTTTTACGGCACCCGGTTCCACGGCGGTTACCTGTATGCCAAATGGGGCGAGTTCGTATCGCAAAGTACGTGTCAGGCCGACCACGGCATGTTTGGACATATTATAAGCCCCAGAAGCTGCCGGATTGGCTTTTACGGCGCCAGAGGCGAAATTTATAATACGGGAATGCGGCGCGCCTTTTCTCACCATAGGCAAGAAAGATTGGATCACGCGCCAAGTGCCCCATGTATTGACCTCGAAAGTGATCCGGGCTTTCTCTAGGTCAGCACCCTCAATAACGCCGATACCCTGATTTGCGATACCAGCATTGTTTATTAATAATCCTAAGGGCCGCTCGCCCAGTGCTTTTTGCACGGTTTTGGCACTCGCTATGACAGACTTATCAGAAGTGACGTCTTGATTTACAGCTGTAATATTTTCGTGCTCTCCTAATTCAGACGTGTCTGCGCCGGGAAGAACGCCAGCAAAAACTGTCCAGCCATTTTGCGCGAGAGTGCGAGCTTTCAAAGCTCCCATGCCCATAGCAGCCCCGGTGATGAAAGCCGTTTTTTCCTGAGCCATATTTAGTCTCTCCAATGTGTTGTTTCAGTTTCTATTTTTTTTCGAAACATTTTCTAAAATAAATAAAATTAGAACCTATCTGTCAAGTCTGATCATTTTTTAAATTATAGCCGAGAGAAGAAAGCAGGCTTCATCCGGCATTTCATATGCTGATTTTTCTCCTGATAAAATTGTCTCGACCAGCTCGGGTGTTTTGTAATAATGTACTTTGGAAAACCCAGCTTGTGTGAGGCGCTCTGAGAGTTGGTCTTGCGTATAGCGGCTCAGAAAAGGTTCACCCATTGTGGCAACCACTTTGGATAATTGCTCAACTGAATTTGGTATGACCTGATCATCATGTTCTTCATCGGGCATTGTGAAATCCATGATAAGTTCGCTGCCTTTCGCGAAATGGCCTATATCCCTGAAGGTGGCTTTAACAGTTTCATCTGCCAGATACATTTGCACGCCCAGCCAGGGCAAAAGGCTGGGCATGTTCAAATTCACACCGCCATTATGCAAAGCCTCACCCAAGCTATGATCTTCGAAATTGAAGGTCGCAAATCGTAGATTATCGGGTTGGGAAATTCCCTTATCTTTTAGCATGGAAATTTTATGGGCTTGTGTATCGGGATGATCAATTTCAATAAATTTTATATCCGGTTTTCGTGCGCCCCAACGCATAGCTGTTGTATCTAGTCCCGCACCTAATAGGATAACTTGCTTTATACCGGTCTCGTCTGAATTTGATAAAGCCTGCTCGACAAGGGCCGAGCGCATGCAGACTGAATGTTCGATGCGTTTAAGGAATATAGTCGCCGCCTTTTCGTCCGCAATAGCACTAAAGGCCCTGATCATACCTGCAATATAGTTCTCGACTTCTGCTGCGTCTTCCAAACCACATAAATCAAGCGCGTAATTATCAGACAAAATTTTAGGGGTGGGGGCGGTCAAGAAATGATGGGCTCGCAAGATAGAGACAAATTGAGCCGTTTTGCTTGTTTGTCCATCTTGCATGTTCTGATCTCATTTATTTTCGAAACTGTTTCATAAAATAATGCTCAGACAATTGAGTCAATCAGAAAATCCGAATTGTAATAGGCTTATTCAAGTTTTCCGGGCGGATTTTTATTGACATTTTGAAAACTCGTGTAAATATCCGAAACACATTCGGAAATAAAATTTTTGGATAATTCTTGTCTATGGCTGCTACCAAAACTGAAACACGGGGACGCAAAAGGCTTCTGACCGAGACAGACATTTTAGATATGGCTGTTGATATGGGGCTTGAAGAGCTGACTATGACACGTCTGGCCAATGCGTTAAATGTAGGCACAGCCACTCTCTATCAATATTTTACCAATAGGCGCGAGCTTTTACGGGCGGCGGCAGTGCATTCTTTGTCACTGGGTCGGTTTCAATTTCCAGAAGATACAGGGCAGTCGTGGGAAGAGCTTGCGCGTGAATACGCACAAAAGACACGCCTGCTCTTATCTGAAAACCCGTCTTTCATTCATAACATGCAAATAACCGAATATGGCTTTGAAGTGCATTTCGAGCTTTCGGAGCGTTTCGTTGCCTCAATGAAGTCGCGCGGTTTCTCTTCCGAGAACGGTATGAAGCTCTACCATCTTATGGCTATGGCCGGTTCCGTAGGCGCGATAGAGCTTGTCCGTTATCAGGACTTCGAAACACGACAGGAGTCGGTCTCTGAATTCGCCGAGCGTTTATTTAAGCCGCACGGCGCAGAAAAATATCCGCATGTATCGGAAGGCTTTGCGGTTCTGACATATGGCCCGGATGAAAAATTTAACATGATGCTCGAATGTATTTTTAGCAAATTTCGAGCTGAGACAGCTAAGACGTAGGAGATTATTGTGGTCGCGACGCTGGATGAAAAGCCCTTAAAAAACGCTGCGCCAAATGCATCTAAAATACCGTTTTTAGGCAATACGTTGGAAATGGCGAAAGACCCGGCGGCCTTCTTTGTACGCTGTTACAAGGATTACGGACCCGTTTATAAGGTTAAGGTCTTTGGGCGTTCGCAATATGTCATTGCCGGTACCGAAGCTGCAAAGTTTATGTCGACCCGCGCGGGGCGTGAAGGGCTACGGTCAAAAGAGTTCTGGGATGATTTTGTCAATCATTTCGGTGCCTCGAAATCGCTTACACAAATAGATGGGGCGGATCATCGCCGGTTGCGACAGATTATGCGGGCGGGATTTTCACGCGAGGCCGCAGCGGGTCAATATCACCGGCTCACTCATTTTACAGATGCGTCCTTGAAGCGGGATTGGGAGGTGGGTACGACAATACCCGTGCTGGAAGCCTATCAGTTTATGATTGTACAAATCATTGGCGAGTTGATGAGCGGGGAAGCTCCGCTTGATTATGTTAAAGACATACGGACAAATATCCTTTTTCTCCTCAACGTACTGGTCGCCCGTGTGCAGCCAAAATTTTTCCTAAAGTCCAAACGATTTAAAAAAGCGGCCAAGCGTGTGGACGAACTCGGTGAGAAAATGGTGGCGCAGTTCACTGAATATGCCGAGTCTGGCATGCTGCCAAAAAATCTGCTTGGCGATATTATGCGCGCCCATATAGATGATCCTGAATTTGTCCAAAAACGCGATCTTGCCCTTTTATTGACGGGCCCCTATGTCGCAGGCCTTGATACTGTCGCCAATACTGTGGCCGGCGCGACTTACGGTATTTTGAAAACCCCCGGTGTGCTCGAAAAAGTCCAAGCCGAGGCTGATGCGCTCTATCAAAAAGAAACAGTTACAGAAGCTGATATTCGCGGCCTGACTTATATTCAGGGATGTCTCAAAGAGGCCATGCGCTTATGGCCTGTCGCTGTGGCGCAAATGCGTACAACCAATCACGACATTGAGTTTG
The DNA here is from genome assembly GCA_964571595.1 of uncultured Caulobacterales bacterium. Classification (GTDB taxonomy): domain Bacteria; phylum Pseudomonadota; class Alphaproteobacteria; order Caulobacterales; family Maricaulaceae; genus CALCKU01. Next base: position 9,080 of record CAZNCJ010000028.1, read on the forward strand.
AGGGACACATTATCCCCAAAGACGAGATGATTTTAATCGGGACATCTGTGCCGCATTATTTGGAAGAGTATTTTCCTGAACCTGATAAATATGACCCAGAGCGTTATAATGAAGAGCGCAAAGAGCATATGAAACCGGGTGCTTATGCCCCCTTTGGGCGCGGCCCGCATACATGTCTGGGCCAAAACTTGGCCGAAGTACTTATGGGCGTAATCATTTCCCGCGTTTTCCACAGAATGGATTTATCCCTGATAAGTCCCGATTATGAACTTAAAACTAAATCTTTTCCGACCCCCGGCCCAGCCGTGAGTTTTAAAATCAATGTTGACGGAGAGCGTCATCCGGAAAAACCGCTTAAAGCCGAAATATTAGAAGGAGAGTGATATGAACGCACCGGTAAATCCTGAACACATTCAGACAGGAGATGAGCTCGAACGTTGCCCATTTCCAATTCCTTATGGCTGGTATTGTGTCCAGTTTTCGCATGAAATATCCGAAGGTGAAATCAAGATAGAAAAAGTCTTTGGCAAGGAATGGGTTATGTTTCGCGGCGAAGACGGTAAAGTCGGCATGACTGACCCGTATTGCCCTCATCTTGGGGCCCATCTTGGACACGGCGGCACAGTACAGGGCGACAATATTCGCTGTCCTTTCCACCACTGGGAATTTGACACGGAAGGTTGGTGTAAGAAAATACCCTATGGCAAGGTTATGCCGGGTGTGTGCCGCAAAAAACCTGTCTTACAAGCTCTGCCCGTGATTGAAAAATACGGTGCAATTTGGGCGTGGTATCACCCAGAAGGTGATGAGCCGAAATGGGAAATCCCGGATTATGAGGAGTTTGAAAACCCTGAGGATCATGTCGAAACCAAATTCCATTCTTGGGATATTGGGACATGTATTCAAGAAATGGGTGAGAACTCGGTTGATACGCCGCATCTAAAGTTCTTACACGGCGCACCGATTATTCCTGATGTGGAAGCGCGGGCAGACGGCCATATTTGGCATTATGATATTATGAGCGGATATATTGTCGGGGCCAGTCAAGGTCCAGGCCTTGCGCCCAACTGGCACGCCAAAGGCGATGTGAAAATGTTGATGTTTGCTATGCCGACACCTGTTGATGAAGAAATGTCGCGTGTGCGCATGATGTTTACATGGAAGAAATATCCTGAAGGCTCTGAAGAGGCCCAGACCGCGCATCATCTTTACGTGCATTCTATCGGTGAAGCCGAAGGGGAAGACTCCGCCGGTTTTGAATCTGTTGATCTGATTGTTTGGGATAATAAGAAATATCGTCCCAAGCCCTTATTGTGTGATGGTGACGGGCCTATTCTGGCATGGCGTAAATATTTCCGCCAATTTTATGTCGGGCTTGATGAAAACGATCCTCGTATCGCCATGTAATGAGGCGGCTTTGCCTAATTTTATAAAGGGACGTCATGTCACAATTAAAAAATAAAGTCGTCATCATAACGGGGGCTGCGCGCGGCATGGGCGAGGCTACGGCGCGTCTCTTTGCCAGTGAAGGCGCGAAATTGGCGCTCGGCGATGTGTCTGAGGATGCCGGCCAAGCTGTTGCCAAGGATGTAGGTAAAGATTGTTTCTTTCAAAAATTGGATGTTTCCTCCGATGAAAACTGGGCGGAATTTGTCAAAGCGACGATCGAGAAATATGGCCGTATAGATGGCTTGGTCAATAATGCAGGCCTCGTGCATTTCACGCCGATTGAACATTTCAACCCAGATGATGCAACCCGCGTCTTAGGCGTAAATACGGTCGGGCCAATGCTCGGTATAAAACATGTCGCCCCGCATATGAAATCGACTGGGCAGGGCTCTATCGTCAATATTAGTTCAGTTGACGGTCTGCGGGGATGTAATGGGCTAACGCTTTATACGGCGAGTAAATGGGCATTGCGGGGCTTGACGAAATCATTAGCCTTTGAGCTGGGTACGTCGGGTATTCGTGTGAATTCCGTACATCCGGGCGGGGTGGATACGCCTATGGGGAATTCGCGCAACCTTCCGCCAGATCAGTTGAATATGGCGTTTAGGCGCGCACCCTTGCAGCGTATTGGCCAACCCGACGAAATCGCCAATGCCTCTTTGTTTTTGATCAGTGATGCTGCAAGTTATATTACAGGCGCGGAGCTGGCCGTAGATGGTGGTTGGAGTGCGGGTTATTTTCAACCCGTCTTACCGGGTGCGCCAGAAGGTCTGCCGCCATAATTACAATCCATATCCACCTGAGACGGATATTTGTTGGCCCGTAATATATCCGGCTTTGTTTGAAGCCAGAAAAATAGTGGCTTGCGCGATCTCTTCGGGTTGCCCCCATCTTTTGAGCGCGAGGTTTTCCTGTACCTCTTTAACCCAGTTTTCGTCAAACACGCCTTGCTTGGTGAGTTCTAAGAACATACCTGCCTCTATCACACCTAGCAGAACGCTATTGGCGCGTATGTTATGAACACCTTCCTCACGCGCTATGCCTTTGATCAGGCTTTCATTCGCGGCCTTTGGCGAGACGGATAAGACGTCTTTGGGCGGGAAGGCCGTGTCACCAGCCGAGCCAAGATGCACGAATGAGCCGCCACCTTGGGTGCGCATATGCGGAATGAGGGATGTGGTCGCATCGTAAAACCCATTGACTTCGACATTGATAGCCTTGTGCCATTGCGCGCGTGTTGACTCAGCTATTAAGACTTGTTCAGCCAACGGGCCAGCACCCCAAACCATTGTGTGAATGCGCCCGTGACGAGCAATAGCCTCCTTAATGGCTGTGCTAAGGGTTGCGAAATCCGTGACATCGCATTGATGCAGGCTGACTTTGCGGCCTATTTTTTCAATGTCTTTTGCCAGTTGTTTAGCCGCGTCTTCTTTGGAATGCCACATAAGGGCAATGTTACTTCCAGCCTTTGCAAACTCATAGGCGACGGTTTTACCCACTCCGCCTGTCGCGCCGAAAATCAGGGTTGCACCTTTTGGAAATAATGCGTTAGTCATAAGTCGCGCCTCATAGCGATTGAACAAAAGATATATAGCCGGAATAATGGGCGGTTATTTGCTCGGCTGTTAAGCCAAAATCTGAAAGCGTATATTTATGCGGCGCGCGATGTTCGCGCTTATTGGCTTCTATCCAATCCCCCATACCTGCTTTGATTTTTGCATCTTGTTTTATGCCTATGACATCCAAGACGCAGAGGGCCTGCTTAATAGGATCCTCTAAAAGGTCTTCATAGTGAATGTCTATAAATCGTTTTGGGTCGACCTTTTTACGGGCGCTCATATAGCTCTCTAGCCAGGCGGCGAGCCTATCATGCCAATAGCTTCCGATAATCGGATTTGTAATATCCTGACTGCCGAGGCGGTAAAGACTTGCCATCATAGAGCAATATGAGGGGACAGTTTTAACAGGATCACGATGGGTCATGACAATCTGTGCTTCGGGGAAAATATCCAGAACGGTTTGCATGGCCATAAGGTGTCCGGGTGTTTTCAGAACCCAGCTTTTCCCGGCTCTGGATTTGTCTTGCCATTGTAAGGATTGTAATATGGTGATGAGGTCTTCATAGGCTGGGCGCGGATCTTGCGTGCTCAACCAATTTGCATAATCTGGCACATAATATGTGCTCTCAATCATGGAGCTTGAGAAAAGCTGACCTAGAATTATGACTTCTTCATCGGGCTGCTCAATACTCATGGGGTGGATGGACATAAGCTCCGGTATGGCGTCGAGCATATAATTCAATATAGCTTTTGCTGCCTCGATGCGTGGCTCGGGATTGCCCGGACTTTCTTCGCCGATTGGCACATAGTTCTGGGCTTCATACCACTTAAGCGCAGTTAATTCGGGCGCAGAGGCGAGCATACGGTGAAACATAGTGCTGCCAGTACGCGGCAATCCTGACAGCACGGCTTTAACGGATATTTCCTCGTCGAGAATTTCAGGGTGGGATTTAATGAGATTGATGTGTTTAAGTCGTTTTACCAATGATGACACAATCATTGTCTGGGCGCCGTAAACTCCGGCTTCGTTAAGGCGGGCTTGCGCGTTTAAACTTTTAATCAGAACATCAATATGATCAGAAAACCAAAGATCGCCAAAATCGTGCAATCCGCTTTGTTCGCGCGCGTTTGCGATTAATGTATCTTTATCAGCGATAGTCATAGAAAACCTCTCTGTGGTTTGAAGTGTGGCGCAAATCGAGACTGAAAATCAATTCAAATTTTTTAAAATTAGGGATATAACTTACATTCAATCTGTGCTTTATGGGCCCTTATGTTAAGAGGGATTCATCGCACCATTGTGAGCGGGCTATTGGCCTTTGCTATATTGCTGCCTGCAATTTCGCAAATTGTCTATAAGAATAAGGCGGCCCAGTTCTTCTGCGCGCCGACGGGACAGCTTTCAACTGAGGCTGCGTTAGCAGTAAAACAGATAGGTGAGTTGTTAAACCTAGCTGACGAGGGATCGCAGACTAATTCTAAGCATTGCGAAGACTGTGTGCTAACCCTCGCAACTAATGTTGAGCCTCGCTTTTATAAAGCCCGGACATTTTTTGGAGCCAAAACTTCTTATAATGCGGCCTTGTCTTGCGGTCGGTTCTATTTTGCGCATGGCCCGCCTTTGGGCTCTCGCGCACCGCCAGTCTCTGTCTAAAACCCGTCTTAAACGGGATTATCTTCTTTTAGTGAACACAAGCGATGGCCCTATGGTTCATCGGACAATTTAGTACAGAGTAAAACAATGTTTAAAAAAACTTTATTTGCGAGCTTGCTCGCGACCAGCCTGCATATGGACTTAACAGCCTTTGCCCATGAAAATGACGGCGGAAATGTTACATATGCCACCGATCATGCCCCTATTGGTGTGATGGCCGATCACCGCCATAAAAAAGGTGAGGTGATGCTATCCTATCGTTACATGAATATGAATATGGATGGCAGCCGTATCGGCACAAATTCAATAAGCCCTGAGGAAACAGCGACATCGGTTGCTAATCCGTTTTTTGGAACCCCCGGACAACCTCCGACATTACGGGTCGTGCCGACAAATATGACAATGCAAATGCATATGGCTGGCATGATGTACGGGCTGACTGACCGTATAACATTGGTGGGTATGGCCAGTTATGTCGACAAGGAAATGGACCATGTGACATTCCAGGGCGGGATGGGCACAAATGTCCTTGGCGAGTTTACAACCCGCTCATCTGGATTTGGCGATACTACGGTCGGCGCTATTATTGGTCTGGATGATGGTAAGAAAGCTCATCGCCAAATCAATATGGGCGTGGCGTTTTCGCTCCCAACAGGCTCTATAAGTGAGACGGATCAAATTTTGACTCCGACAGGGGCAACGCCAAGTCCGAGATTGCCATATCCTATGCAGCTCGGATCTGGCTCATTTGATTTCAAACCTTCATTTACGGCTTTTGATCGAAACGGAAAGTGGAGCTATGGCGGACAAGCAAATGCAAATATTCGTCTTGAGCGCAATAGTGCTGATTATGCCTTTGGTGATATATATGAAGCCACGACGTGGTTGTCTTATGAAGCGCAGCCTTGGATTTCATTTTCAGGCCGCATAAAGGGGCGCACTCAAGGCAGTATACGCGGGCAAGATGCCTTGATCGTCGCCCCGGTTCAAACCGCTGATCCGGATAATCAAGGCGGTGATACGCTTGAAGTCTTGGGCGGTATAAATCTGGCCGCATCAAAGGGATTACTGAAAGGCCATCGTTTGGCATTCGAATTTGGACTGCCTTTATATCGTAATCTCAATGGTCCTCAGCTTGAAACTGATTCAATGTTTACGATTGGGTGGCAAAAAGCCTTTTAGCTTGTTTTAACAGTTTAATATGAGTGCGTAATTTATCTCTGTATATTTTACGCACTCATCACATTTTTATAGAATTCTCTGTTATAATCAGAGTTTAATGTGCTATATTTTATGCATGTTGCTAAAAGACAAAGTCGTTATCATAAGCGGTGTCGGGCCGGGCATGGGGCAATCCATGGCAAAAATCGCCGCCCTTGAAGGCGCTAAAGTAGGGCTGGGCGCACGCAATCAAAACTTCCTTGATGATGTTGTCAAAGAGATAAAAACCGCAGGTGGTCAAGCTGTTGCGCTTTCAACAGATATTACCAAAGCGGATGAGTGTAAGAGACTCGCGCAAACTGTCCATGAAGAATTTGGCGGCATAGACGGTCTTGTAAATAGCGCCTATCTGCACGGGCCTTGGGCGACAACCGACGTCGCAAATCCAGATGAATGGGCGGAAATATATGACGTAAATTGTACGGGTACTTTGCGGATGAGTCAGGCCGTTATTCCTTATATGAAAGAAAGTGGCGGGGGCGCGATTGTAAATGTTTCCACCCTCGCAACAGTAAATCCTTTTCCGGGTGAGGCGGCTTACGCGGCCAGTAAAGGGGCGCTAGGCGCTTTAACGAAACATATGGCCAAAGACCTTGGTGGGATGAATATTCGCGTCAATGCGTGTCGTATGGGCTGGATTGGTGGCGCGCCTGTCTACGGCTATATTGACGCGCAGGTCGCGGCAGGAGCTGAGCGCGATGCTGTCATTAGTGAAATTACGGGCCGCATACCTTTGGGTATTATTCCGCCGGAAGAAGACTGCGCCAAGTCTGTGCTTTATTTTGTCTCTGATTATGCCAAGGTCGTCACTGGCGCGACACTTGACGTAAATGGCGGTCAATATATGGCGCCGGGCTAATGAGCACCGCGCAAGGGATTTGGAAAAACTTTTGTCGTGAATTGGAAATGGCCGGCCAAGACGCCCTAAACTCTGATCTCATCAGTTCTAATCTGGATGCCGCAGAAGGGGTCAGATATCTTAGCCGCTTGACGCGTATAGGTCTTGAAATGCATCTTGAAAATGCTGACCCCGCCTTTCCCAGTTTCTATCAAGCTTCACATGCTACGGCCAAAATCGGGGCGGATAATCCCGATAATGACTATCAAAACGCCACCATATCTGGGGACTATTCTTATCTTATTTCAGGTCAGCGCGGGACCGTGCCTATTTTGTCCTTTGGAACGAAGGCAAATCGATATGCCATTGATGGTTCGATGGCCTCTACGGGGGAGCTTGATATCCGCGATGTTGATATCATGGATGATGGGCGTTTTGAGATTATCGTCAGCCGTGAAAAGCCTGAAAAGGGTAACTGGTTGCCACTGAGTGATGACAGTTCCATTTTGATTGTGCGGCAGACATTTTTTGATAAAGGCGCGGAGATTGCCGCCAAGGTTCATATTCAGACTTTAAACGGCCCTGAGAAACCGGATGTTTTATCACTTCAGGCCGTTGAACGGGGTCTGTTATCAGTGCCAGCCTTTATAAAAGGCACATCAGATATCTTCTTAAACTGGGCGGAGACTTTTAAAGCGCAAAATTTCAACAGCTTAAATCCGATGGATCAGGAGATGTTTGTTAAAGCAGGCGGTGATCCCATGATACATTATTTGCATGGGTGGTGGTCACTTGCAGAGGATGAAGTTCTCGAAATACAATCCGAGATACCAGACTGCGAAGGCTGGAATTTTCAGCTCAATAATATGTGGATGGAAAGCCTTGATTATCGTCATCACAGTGTTCACACGAATAATGCTTTGGCGGCGTATAATGCAGACGGCAATGTCACTGTAAGCGTCTCTTCTCAGCCTTTTGGAGAAAACTGGATAGACAGTGCCGGTCACACATGCGGGACAATGTTGTGGCGATGGACGGGTGCTAAGACATTCCCAACCCCCAGATTAAAAATACAGAAAAGAAGGTAACTATGTTTGATGAAAATGATCCCTTAACCGCGCTTGATAAAGACGCGATAGTCGTTTCTGAAAAGGTTGAGATATCAGCACCTGTTTCTGTCGTTTGGCAGGTCTTGATTGATATGGAGAGCTATCCTCTTTGGAACCCATTTTGTGTGGAGTGCCAATCCACACTCGAAATGGGGGCAGCTGTAAATATGAAATTGAAAAGCTATGTAAATGCCGGGCCGGAATTTTTTGAAAATTGCGAATATGTTTGTGCCAATGTCAAAGAAAAACAACTCTCATGGGCTTTGCCGCATTATGATGCTTGGCCCTATCCGGCACGACGTGATCAATATTTAGAAGTCATTGACGAAAACAGTTGCCGCTATTGGTCAACGGATGAGTTTCGCGGGCCTAACGGTATTCACGTCATGCGCTTTGCGGGGCCTTGGGTTAAGCAGGCTTTTGACGACACTGCCTATGCTTTAAAAGAACGAGCAGAAACTCTCATTAAACAGAGTAAGATCAAGGCTTGATATTGATATAACTTCGCCTAATAAGCAAATATGAGCCAAGCCATGCATACAGTTATTATCGGGGCCTCACATGCAGGTTCACAAGCTGCGATAAGTTTACGCCAATCCGGTTATGAAGGTGATATCACCCTGATCGGTGATGAAAGCGATTTGCCATATCATAGGCCGCCCTTAAGTAAGGACTATCTCTCAGGCGTAAAATCGATTGAAGATATATATTTAAGACCCTCATCTGTTTACGAAACGGCGAATATAAAGCTGCTGCTGAGAACACGGGTTGAGAGCTTGGATGTTACGAACAAACTCTTAAAAACCGATGCCAATCAAACTTTAAATTATGACAAGTTGATCTTGGCCACGGGCGCTCGCGTCAGACCTCTAGCGATTGAGGGGGTGGATAATTCAGGCGTGTACTATTTGCGTGATGCTAAAGATGTCAGAGCTATTATGGAGGCCTCTAAGCCGGGTAGCCGCGCTGTTATTATAGGCGGCGGTTATATTGGACTGGAAACGGCAGCTTCGTTGAGAAAGCAAGGTTTGGAGGTTACTGTCCTTGAGGCAATGGAGCGTATATTACAACGCATAACCGCGTCCGTAATGTCTGATTTTTATCGCCGTGTTCACAGCGAAGAGGGTGTGACTATCCATGAAGGCGTTATGGCGTCTGAAATCACCCAAAATGGCGGCTCTCTTGAGGTGCACACAAAACAAGATCAAACTTTTGAGGCCGATATAGTAATTATCGGGATTGGTGTTATTCCCAATACAGAACTTGCAAAAGAGGCGGGGCTAGAGGTTGGTAATGGCATAATTGTGAATGAGTTTTGCCAGACATCAAATACAGACATATATGCGATTGGGGATGTGTCTTGGCACACAAATCCAATTTACGGATATGAACTCAGGTTGGAATCTGTGCCAAATGCAACAGAGCAGGCCAAAACTGCTGCTTTGCACATTAGCGACAAACCGAAACCTTATAATAGCCTGCCATGGTTCTGGTCTGATCAATTTGATCTTAAATTACAAATTGCGGGTCTGTCGCAAGGCTATGAGGATATTATAATTCGCGGCGATAATGAAAAAGGTCGATCATTTGCGGCCTATTATTTCTTAGGAGAAAAGCTATTAGCCGTAGACGCCGTGAACTCACCGCGTGATTTCATGTTTGCGAAAATGACACTCACGAAGGGGCAGGCCGTAGATAAGGCCAAATTATCTGACGTCGACACAGATTTAAAGGCGACACTTATCGTCTGATTAAAAAGGGAGGACGCGTGAAAAAAGGGCTTATAATTTTAGCTGTAAGTCTTCTATGTCTTTTCATAGGCTATAAAGTTCTGTCATCCATCTCTCGCGGGCCAATCGATAAATCCGTAAATCTGACGGCACCGATATCTGATAAATCAAAAACTGAACATTACGCGTTTGGCTATCAACCCGCCTTAAACTATACCGAAGAGCGTCAGCCTTGCCGCGAGCAATATCCGTATAAACGCGCCTTTTGGGGTGACTTTCACATCCATACGGCGCTGTCAGCCGATGCCTTTCCGGATGGCACGCGGAGCTTTCCTGATGACGTATACCGTTTTGCCCAGGGCGAAGAGATTGCTCTGCCTACCGCAGGCAGCGAGGCCCAAAGTCGTATAAGACTCGCGCGCCCCCTCGATTTTGCGTCTGTCACTGATCACGCAGAAACATTTGGGGAGGGCTATATCTGCAGAACGCAAGGGGCTTTTAGTGGTTATGAAAGTAAGGCTTGCGAGAAATTCCGGGCAGGGGGGGAGGCGGGCGTACGTGTCTTTATGAGCCAGAACGCGAAACTTTCACCCAAGCGCCGCTCTGAAGTATGTGCAGATGATGGTTCAGATTGCGCGAAAGCAGACAAAATAGTCTGGCAAAGCGTGATAAATGCGGCTCAGGCGGCCTATGACCGCTCACCTGATTGTAAATTTACGAGCTTTATCGGTTATGAATATACCAGCTCACCCAATAGTATGCATATGCATCGCAACAATATCTTCAGGAATGCAGATGTGCCAGATGTCGTGCCAACGCATATTAGTCATCCTCAAGCCTATGATTTATTGCGGGCTTTGGAAGATGACTGCCGTGCGGGTCGAAAAGGTTGTGATGTTTTGTCCATTCCCCATAATTCTAATATTTCCGGCGGCAATGCTTTTAACCCGCGAGCATTAGAAGGATTTTCAGTTGAAAGTCAGCAGGCTTTTAGAGCTTATAGACAGGCTTATGACCGCCTTATGGAAATCACCCAGCATAAAGGCAGTTCTGAATGTCTCAACGGGGCGACAGATGTTCTAGGCGATGTTGACGAACTTTGTGATGTGGAAGCTATACGGGCGTTTGGACAAGCAGAACAGGCGATAAGGCTCAATAGCTATTTGCCTTCCTTGACAGATACGAACAGCCCAGAATGTGACGACACATCATTTGATAAGAGCCATAATCTGTATAAGGGTTTTTGTTTGTCCTCGCGGGATTTTGCACGCGGGGCTTTGTTGGAGGGGTTGCACGAAGAGCAAGCCTCGCAAATTAATCCATATGAGTTTGGGTTTATCGGGAGTTCTGATACACATATTGGTACGGCCGGTCAGGTTGAAGAAGATGAGTGGGCTGGCCACATAGCCTATGAAACCGATCTGGAAGGACGTCTGGGTGTCGCCGATCTTGGACGTTTTAATCGATTAGTTAGTAATCCGGGCGGGCTGGCAGGTGTTTACGCTGTTGAAAACTCCCGCGATGCGCTTTTTCAAAGCATGAAACGCCGCGAAGCCTTTGGGACATCAGGACCGCGCATAGAGCCGCGTTTTTTTATTGGAAATTACGAGGCGGGTATTTGCCAAAACCCTGACTGGTTAGAACTAGCCTATCAAAACGGCACGCCTATGGGCTCTAAATTGGCACCGCTTAAATCTGCCCCTCAATTTATAGTGCAGGGTAAACAAGACGCCCTCTCAAACCCTTTGCAAAGATTGCAGATTATAAAAGGATGGCTTGGCGTGGACGGCAAGAAATATAGTGAGGTCATCGAGCTAGAAAATCAGGCAGAGGGTAAAGCGGAGCTGTGTCAGCTATATACAGACAAAACCTATGACCCAAGCCTGCCGACATATTATTATGCCCGTATAGTAGAGATGGCTTCAACGCGCTGGAGCACGCTTGCTTGTCTAGCAATAGATGCGACGAAGCGCCCGCAAGCATGTGCCAATGAACAGGCGGAAACTATTTTTGAAATGGCTTGGAGCTCTCCAATATGGCTTACACCCATCTCCCAAAATGCTTTGCCGACTCCCCAAACGCCTCATTTACATTAAGTTTTGAAAAGAAGCGCTTATGCGTAGCATAAATGTAACAATACTACGCAAAAGCGACAAATTAGCGTAATAATTGCTAAATATGCGCAAATATTGGCCTATTTCATACGCTCTATCATTGCGTCACCTTTATAACTGGCATACAGTTTAAGCATAAAAATCGCATAATTCGATAAAACAAAGGGGAAAAATTATGGCCAGAGCCTTTTGGAAGCCGTTATCTTTATTAGCATTATCAAGTTCCGTTATGGCTATTTCTATGCCAGCTCACGGGCAATCTTTGGACGAGATTGTGGTGACCGCGCAAAAGAAAGAGCAAAACCTACAAGACGTGCCGATTGCCATCGCTGCGTTTGATCTGGAATCTATTCAAACTAACCGTATTGAAGGGCTTGAAGATATAGGACGTGTGGCGCCTGGGGTTAATGTGACGCCAAATTCCGCTGATGTGAACGGGGTTCAGGTCAATATACGGGGTATTGGCATTCTCGACCCGCAGGTCGGACAAGATAGCCGTGTGGCCATTTATCAAGACGGTGTTTATCTGGGCAAAACCCAAGGCTTGGCATTGGATCTGCCTGATCTTGCGCGGGTTGAAATCCTAAAGGGTCCTCAAGGTACTCTATATGGTCGTAACTCAGTTGCGGGTGCGGTTAATCTGATTTCGCAAAGACCAGACCCGAGCGGGTTCTCTGGGACTATAGAAGGCGAGCTTGGTAATTTTAGTCGCGGTAAAGTCAAAGGCGCAATCAATGTGCCGATTAGTGAATGGGCAGCTCTGCGTCTTTCAGGTATATATTCCGAGCAAGGCGGATGGGTTGAAAATAATGGCCCCGGTGCCGATTTTGGCGGCTCTACTAAATATGGATTCAGAGCGGCTTTAGGCCTCGACCTTTCTGAAACTTTAGAGCTTGATGTCTCTGCAGATCTTAATCAGGTGAATAATGAGCCATTATTCTACCAGACATTTGGCGAAGGTGCGCCGCCATTTGCGGCATCTATATTACCTCCTACCCCAGGACGTCAGGATCAAACTACGACGACGTTTGATAATGAAGATGGTGATCTTACAACAGTTGGCGTGACGGGTGTTGCCACATGGCGTCCGGCTGACAATCATGAACTTAAGGCGACTGTGGCATATCGTGAAGCGGATAGTTCTCGCTTTGTGACGCTTTTGCCTGAGGTGGACCTGAATGTTCTTAATGTCACCATAAATGGCATCCCAGGAAACCCTGCTGTTAATGGCTTTAATGGGGTGCTGGCTCCTTTGCCAGGTGGGTTGCCGGCTGGTTCATTGCGACCTGACTTCTCTTCGGCTTTTACAGGTGATCCGCCTGAAGCTGGTTTGTTTTTGTCGCCTCCGGGAGGATCTACAAACCTTGTCCATGATCAATTTAGCGCAGAGCTGACATATACGGGCAGTTATCTGGATGATAAATTGGATATTACTGGCGGACTATTCTACTATAGCGAAAATACGGGAACTGGCCCGGTCGTGATAAACCAAAATAATGCCAATGATTACTTGTTTGTCTTGGCAGGCCTCAATGCACAAGTTACAGGGGGGCTGGATCAGATTAACGCATTTATCCCTGCAACTGACCCAACAGGGGCGCCACTCTTTTTAGCAGATGGTGTAACGCCTTTCACTATTAATGGTTTTCTTGATGAGTTTGATATAGCCCCGAGCCCATTTGCGCCAGGTTTGCAAACTTTACCTGCTGCGGGTAGAGGGCCTATACCAATTGTATCTACCCTTGGCGGATTGTCGCAACTTCCAACGCTTACGCCAAACGAAATATTGCTATTGAATGAAACTTTGGCTCAATTAGGCCCCACTGTTATTGGTGGTCTGGCAGGGGCGCGCCAAAGTGCATCCAATACTCTGGATATTGATACACAAGCCTTTGCGATTTACGGGGAAGGCACTTTCCATTTTAATGATCAGTTTAGGCTAACTGCTGGTTTGAGGCTATCAATTGAGGATAAAGACGGTGTGGGTCAATCCTTCTCGCCTTTCTTTATTGATACAACAGATTTGGCAGGTAATCCGATTGAATCTAATATAAGTGACTTTAACGATACTGTTCTTAATCCGACTGTTGTAGTTGAATATGATTGGAATGAGGATTTACTCTTATATGCCAGCTTTAAGCAGAGTTACCGGGCAGGCGGTTTTAATGCAGCTGCGGTAAGCGCGCGTCTGCCAGGTGAAACATTTGGTGAAGACTTTAACTTTGGCCGAGAGGATATTAATGCCTTTGAAGCTGGCTTTAAGGGGACTTTTGGGGATGGCCGTTTCCGTTTAAACGCGGCGGGTTTCTTCTATGACTTTACCGATGTTCAAACAACCGTATCAACAAATCCGCTTATCGCGACGCAACGCGCTGTCGTGAATACGGATCAGGAAGTCTACGGATTTGAAGCGGATGCATTATTTGCTATCACTGAGGATTTCACATTACGCGGAAGCTATACCTTTATTGACGGCGAGCAAGATGATGTTATCAATCCCGTCACGGGGGCGATAAGTCCACGCGGTGAGCTTCAAGGTACACCGGAAAATCAATTCCTTGTGGCACTTGATTATAACGGAGATTTTGAAGGAACTGAGCTGTTCGCTAATATAACCTTCAGCCATAAAGATGATCTTTTAAGAGTGCCGGAAAACGGGACAAGACTTACTAATCAAGACCTTTTAAGTGCAAATTTTGGCATATTGCTTGATAATGATGTTCGTGTGTCCGTTTGGGGGCAAAACCTGACAGATGACGAGTTTACGATTGATGCCTTGCCGTTTGAGACCTTTGCCTTCCCGGTTCAGGTCTTTGGTACGCCGCGTACTTACGGCGTAACTGTCGGCTATGATTTCTAAATAGTATAATAAGGGGCGTTTAACTGAACCGTTTCAACTTTGTTGAGGCGGTTTTTTTATGCGTTAATAAGGCTAAGAAATTCTAAGTAGCTCGAAAGTACATCACTTGGAGATTCAACTTGAGGGTAGTGCCCTATGCTACTGAATTCTTTGAGATAAATAGGCTCACCAATAATGTTTTTATAATGCGCAATCATATGCGCACCTGAAACGGGATCGTAAGAGCCATTAATCAAACCAATGGGCATGATAGCGGATTTCATGCCCTCTACCCAACGTTCCCGGTGTGTAATCCGATCATTCATATATGTGATCAGATTATGGAAAATATGACGTCCATTATTGTGATTTATAAGCTCCCAAAAATACGCGAGTTCTTCTGGGCTGGCGAGTGTGTTCGGGCCAAATACACGGTTCATAGAGGTTTCAAAACGGCTAAATGTGGTGAGCTTATTGACAAGTTTACCAAATGGCCCAAGCAGAAGTTTCTGGATGAGGAGCGCCTTATGTGTTTCAGGAAAAAGTCCGCCATTTAAAAAACACACTGAAAGGGTTTTACCTTTGCCTGACTTTTCATTCTGCCTAGCAATAATTTCTTGTGTAACCGTATCCCCGTAATCATGGGCGAGGATATGATAATCCTGTAGGGCGAGTTCCCCGATAAGGGCCTCAACAATATCGGCTTGCTCATGTATCGTATAATTATATGGATCAGGTTTGTCAGAAAAGCCAAAGCCTAACATATCCATAGCGATAAGCCTGTATTGCTTTCCCAAATCATCCCAGATTTTATGCCAATCCCAGCTCGTCGTTGGAAAACCATGAATAAGTATAATGACGGGACGCGCCTCGCTCTCTGGCTGTGACGTGCCGTTGTCAATGTAAAAGATATTGTGATCTCCAACTTTGATAAGCTGACCAGCTTCTCTCCATTGTGTCGGGGTCATCATATACTTATTTCCTCTATTCAGCCATAATGCTTGTCTATCCCTAAATTACCAACTATCCTAGGTTAATCTCGATATAGGTGACGTTTATGCAGTGGGATGTTTTAATTAAAAATGGTAAAGTCTTTGATGGCTCCGGCGTAGCTCCTGTCATTGAAGATGTCGCTATGGCGGGCGGCCATATAGTCGCCCGCGGACATAATCTCGATAGTCAAAACGCACGTAAACAGATTGATGCTAAAAATCATTGGGTCATGCCGGGACTAGTTGACGTTCACACGCATTATGATCTGGAGGTGGAAATCGTCCCGAGTTTACCTGAATCTTTGCGACACGGGACAACAACAGTCGTGATGTCTAATTGCTCATTGGGGCTGGCTTTCGGGGCCCAACGTGTAGAAGGTGATGATCCGATCGTGTCTTGTTTTGCCCGCGTGGAAAATATGCCAAAACATGTTTTGCGAACGGTTGCGGATCAGGTCTATTGGAATAGTTCGGATAGTTATTTAGAGCATTTAAAAGGCTTGAACCTCGGGCCCAATATTGTGCCAATGATACCCCATTCTATGTTACGAATAGAGGTGATGGGGCTAAGCGAAAGCGTGAACCGCCACCCTAACAAGGCAGAGGTCGAGAAGATGAAGGCCTTGCTAAAAAAGGGAATGGATGAGGGCTATGCCGGATTTTCAACAGACGCTTTGCCGTTTCATTTTCTAGCCAATGATCCCAACCGGCAAAAGCAAATCCCCACGCAATTTGCGTCATTCTCTGAGATCAAAGAGCTAACGTCTATCTTGCGCGATTATGATCGGGTTTGGCAGGCAACACCGCCCAAGGACAGCCCGCCAAAAGTCATAAGGACATTTTTATTAACGAGCGGGCTTTTACATAAAAAGCCTCTCAAGACGACAGTCGTGGCGGCTCTTGATATTGCCAGTAACGGTACAATCGTAAAACTGGCCACGCGCTTATCGCGTGTTCTAAATTCAAAACTTCTCAATGGTCGTTTTTACATGCAAGCCTTGGCCGCGCCCTTTAAAATTTGGTCTGACGGCCCGTTTAATCCTTTATCCGAAGAAATCGAGGAGTTACGCGAGCTGATTGAAACTGACCTCGAAGATAGTGCCGCAAGACGGGAGTTACTAAACGATCCTGATTTTCAAAAACGCTTTCGCAAGATGTGGATGACAGGAAAGACGGGGTTTAATCTAGCGCGGCTTAAACGAAAGCTTCGCCGTGAAACTTATGCTTTCAACCGTACTTTATCCGATATGTGGGTAGAGCAATGCCCAATCAAAACGTGGGAAGGCTTGGACTTTCAAACCATTTTTGTACAAGTATTGGAAGGCAAGCCACCAAAGAAAGCTTCTGAGCAGTCTATTTTCAATGAGGGCTTTGCTAATGTAACAAGTGAACCTGATTTCGTCATGGCCATGTTCAAGGTGTTTGACACGGAACTTGTATGGTCAACAACAAGCGCCAACCGCGATCCAGCTCTTACTCGTAAACTGCTTATGGATCCTGTGCTTTTACCGGGCTTTAACGATTCAGGAGCGCATCTGACCAATATGGCCTTTTATGATGGCAATTTACGGGCTTTAAAGCTGGCCCAACAGGGTGGTGATTTGGATGTGAGTTATATGGTCAAACGGCTTTCTCGCGATGTTTGCGATATTTTTAATATAGCGGCAGGCTCGATTGATATTGGCGCTACGGCAGATATTACAATCATCGACCCTCAAGCGCTAAAAAATTATGACGGCGAGGCGAATGTGCAGCGTATTTTCCGTGAGGCTTTGCAACATGAGCAATTGGTCAACAGGTCTGACGGGATAGTAAAATCAACTTTTATTGGCGGTAAGATGGTTTGGCAAAATGATGCTTTTGCCAAGGACTTAAATAAAGCGCGATATGGACGAGTTTTAACGGCAATCACTTAGGATACGGGGGGGATATATTAGAGACTAAACGTACCGATAATAGGGACGTGGTCTGAGGGTTTTACACCGTCTCTGACATCCCGGTCTATTTTTATACCGCGTAAATTATCACTCGCTTGAGGTGATAAAATCAGATGGTCGATACGAATGCCTTTATTTTGTGGCCAAGCCCCGCGTTGATAATCCCAAAATGTGTACTGTTCGGCCCGGCCATCCATTTGCTCAAATCCGTCAATTAACCCCGTATTGAGTAGGGCATTATACTGAGCATGGGTCTCAGGCCGAAAGGCAGCATCCCCTTGCCAGGCTTGAGGATTATGTGTGTCTTTATCCTCGGGAATAACATTATAGTCTCCGGCTAAAATCAAGACTTCTTCCAATGGCTTTAAAGATAAGGCATGGGCGTGTAGGCGTTCCATCCAACCGAGTTTATATTTATATTTTTCAGAAAATGCATCAGGCTTTTCAGCATTGTAAACGGGATTGCCATTTGGCAAATAGATGGAGGCAACACGAAAGGGGTGCTCATCGCCCATAATGACAGCCTCGATATAGCGAGCCTGTTCGTCATTTTCGTCTCCGGGTAAGCCCTTTCCAACCTCCTCAAAAGGGCGTTTCGAGAGAATGGCTACACCGTTATAGGATTTTTGCCCATTTACCGCGATGTTATATCCAAGGGCTTCTAATTCGAGCCGTGGGAAGCCGTCATCAACTGTCTTTATTTCCTGCAAACACACCACATCGGGCTTGGCGTCTTCCAGCCATTTTTTTAAGGCATGCATTCGGGCATTGATTGAATTGATATTCCAGCTTGCAATCTTCATTCTCGTGTGGTCGCCAAGCTGGGCTTCAAAGTCAAGCGAGATGGTCTTTTAGATTGTGGATTTATGGATTTAGCACCGATGATGGAGAGGTTTGCGAATAGGTTTGTAATGATATGGGGTGCAGATCACGAGCTTGTGAAAGAAAAACTTGTTGAAATGCAGATTGTTTCGATAGAATGTGCGCGAATTGGATAAAGGCAATTTTATGAATAAGTATCATTTTTCAGGGCTAACAGTTTTAGCCTCGCTCACATTTTCAGTCGCAGTCCTTGCACAAAACCCTCCACAAGCTCCAAATGGTTTAAATGTGGCTCTACCGAGTGCGCAAGAAGCTGGTCAAAGATTGGCGGCGCCTGTCATTGATGAAGCCGTAGAAGAAGTAGTGCTTGAAAGCTCTGTGATAGATTATTCTGGCTATAATGAGTTCATGAAAAAATATGCAGCCAAGAAGCAAGGTCGCCCAAAGCTCGCATATGAACTGATCAAAGAAAATGCAGCTGAAGATTTGCAGGGTCATATTGATTTTATGGCGTCCCATGATGTCAGCACTTTTTCAGAAACAGAACAGCTTGCATTTTGGTTGAACTTGCAAAATGCTTTGGTTGTTCATGCGATTACAACAGAAGACAAAAGACGGCGGGATTTAAAACGCCAGCGTGGATCCGGGAGCGAGCCCGGTAAAATGTGGACAAAGCCGCGTGTTCAAATTGCGGGCCAAAAACTTTCCATCGCGCAGATAGATTCTTATATTATAGAAACTTTTGATAATCCGAATGTGATTTACGGACTGTATCAAGGCGTACGCGGCGGCCCGTGTATTAATGATGTGGCCTATATTGGCCCTACCGTTGAAGCTACACTCGAGAAAAATGCCAAGCGCTATATCAATGCCCGTGGTATTGTGCATGTGAATAATGACACTGTGGAGCTTACACCAGTATTTTTGTGGCATAAAGATCAGGCCTTTGGCACTGATGATGCCAATCTTGTGGCGCATTTGCAAAATCACGCCGAACCAAATCT
>CAZNCJ010000029.1:0-27997 GCA_964571595.1 uncultured Caulobacterales bacterium
TTATCTTCACTCATGTCGCTTTCATGTGGCGGGCAGTCATTTCCTCAAAACCTGATCGAGGAAATTAGAGAGAAATTTCCCAAGGCGTTTATCGGGGCCGGATATGGTATGACAGAAAATAGCGGGGCTGTCTCTCAAGCCAATGGTGAAGCCTTTCTTGCAAAACCAGATGCATCTGGTCAGATATTGCCAATGGTAGATGTGCAGATAAGTTCGCCTGAAGGTGTAGCCCTCCCAATCGGTCAGACGGGTGAGATATGGGTAAAGGGGGCGACCTTGATGGACGGCTATTACGGACGGGACGAAGATACGCGAAAGGCTTTTAACGGGCCTTGGTATAAAACCGGAGATATTGGCTATCTTGATGATGAAGGCTATATCTATATTGTGGACCGCAAAACGGATATGGTTATTTCCGGCGGTGAGAATATTTACTGTGCAGAGATTGAACAGGTTTTATCGCGCCATAAAGATGTGCAGCAGGTCGTGAGTTTTGGTGTGGCAGATGCGCGTTTGGGTGAACGCCTGATCGTTTGTGTCCATTCTCCGTCAAAAGACTTGGGTAAAAAAGATATAAGTGAGTTTGCTAAACAACATCTCGCAGATTACAAACACCCCAGTGATATTATCATATCGCCGACACCGTTTGAGCTTAATGCCATGGGGAAGGTCGAAAAACATAAGATTAGAGATATGTACCTAAAAGGGATCAAGACGTAATGGGCTATCCGAAAGACATAAAAATAATCGATACAATGCTGGGAATTCCTACCCATGCAGATCGCTCGGATTGGTATGAGAGCTTCCGTCCTCTGCTTAATGATCAGCAAAGTCGGGATATGTTTAAAATGCCCGCCCAATATATGTTCAAAGATATTCCCGAAGCGGGCGCGGATGTCAGTGATTTTGTAAAATGGACTGTCGCGCAGATGGACCGTTTTAATATTGAGCGGGCCATGGTGGGCTTTAATGAGGACGCCACGTCAATAAAGGCAAAGGAGACTTATCCTGACCGGTTTTTCTTTGATGTCCCGTGCAATCCAAATCTGGGTATGGAAGAGGTGCGTCGGGTAAAGCGTCTGCATGCCGATTTTGGTATTCGCTCCGTGTCTGTTTTTCCTGCAGGTACGTGCCCTCAAGTGGGGATTAATGATGCCCGTATGTACCCACTTTATGCTGCCTGTTGCGAATTGGATATTCCGATTGTCCTAAATGTAGGCGTGCCAGGCCCGCGTATTCCATTGGAGACACAAAAGGTTGAGCATTTGGACGCTGTTTGCTGGTTCTTCCCCGAGCTTAAAGTTGTGATGCGTCACGGGGCCGAACCTTGGGAGGAGCTCGCGGTCAAACTGATGATAAAATATCCGAATTTATATTATTCGACCTCGGCCTTTGCGCCCAAACATTACCCTAAGGCGATCATTGATTATGCCAATACGCGCGGTGCCAATAAAATTATATATGCCGGATATTTTCCGATGGGCTTATCCTTAGAGCGCATATTCAAAGATATGGAAAATGTGGCTTTTAAAGACGAGGTTTGGCCTAAATTTTTACGCGAAAATGCAGTGAATGTTTTTAATTTGGAGACAGCATAATGGCTGACGATACAGTAGCCGTCTGGCAGCAATTAGCCGGATTAAAGGGGCAGGACTTGATTGATTGGCGCATGGCGGATGTCAAAAATCCTGCTAGCGAAGCCAACCGAAATCTGGATGCGCTGCCTCTACCATTTGGGTGGTTCATGATGGCCTATTCTGACGAGCTGGCTATAGGAGAGGTCAAGCCTATCACCTATTTTGGTCAAGACCTTGTTTTATGGCGAGGAGAAGACGGCAAGGCGCGCATGATTGAGGCCTATTGCAAACATTTAGGCGCCCATCTTGGTTATGGCGGGCGGGTGAAAGGCAATGCGCTGGAATGTCCTTTCCACGCTTGGGAATATAATGAAAAGGGGGCCGTAACACATGTGCCCTATGCTAAGAAAATTCCGCCTTCGGCGGCCCGAGCCTGTGAGCGTCAATGGCAGGTCGCTGAGGTTAATCAGCAAATCCTTGTCTGGTATCATCCTTTTAACGAAGCGCCGAAATGGGAACCTGAAAGTTTCAAGGAAGTAGGGGATAAGGACTGGACGGAATACGATAAATATGAGTGGATTGTGCACGGGCCTGTGCAAAACATGGCCGAGAACGGCGTAGATGCGGCGCATTTCAAATATATTCACGGGGTCGCCAACCAACCTGATTATGAGTTTGAATTTGACGGCCATAAACGGACGGCCAGCGTTGAAGCGAAAATGCCGACACCCAAAGGCATTATGGACGGAACTATTGCTTACGGCACAATCGGGCCGGGCCAAAGCTGGACAAAGTTTTCCGGTATCTCTGAAACGTTGATGATAGCGGGAATTACCCCGATTGATCAGGGGCGCACGCATATCCGATTTGCTTTTACCCAACCGCGCACAGAGGCCGAAGGCCCGACTGCAAATTTGGCTAAAGCTATGAAGCGAGAAATTTGTCGCCAGCTGGACCAAGATAAGGTCGTCTGGGACAGGCAGAGATATATGGTCAAGCCGAGTATTTGCGACGGGGACGGACCAATCCTACCATTCCGCAAGTTTTTTGCACAATTTTACGCGGAATGGGGTGAAGACACAAAAACAGTGACGAAACTCAAGACCAAGAAAAAAGCGGGCTAATGGATCTTATCAAGGTCATAAAAGACAAGGCGGTTACCCGCATTGTGTTAAATCGGCCTAAAGCTATGAATGCATTGACCTCGGCCATGCATCACAGGCTGCATGAAATATTTGATGATTTTTCGGATGATGACACCCAAAGGATTGCGGTCATTACCGGGGCCGGGGAAAAGGCCTTTTGCGCGGGTAGTGATCTCATTGAAGGGCTGGGAGCGGCTTATCCTCCAAGCGGTTATGCAGGGCTATCAGAGCGCAAGGACTTAAGGAAGCCCGTCATCGCAGCAGTGAACGGCTTTGCACTGGGCGGCGGGTTTGAACTGGCCCTTGTTTGCGATCTCATAATTGCAGCAGAAAACGCAAGTTTCGGCCTGCCGGAACCACTTGTTGGTGCGGTCGCTTTGGGGGGCGGCTTACACAGATTGCCGCGTCAAATCGGATTAAAGCCTGCTATGGATATGATTTTGACATCGCGCCGATTAACCGCGCAAGAAGGACAAAGACTGGGATTTGTAAACAAGGTCGTGCCAGCGGATGAGTTGGAGAACTGTGTAAGATCATATTGCGATATGATATTAAAGGGTGCACCCTTGGCCATTGAGGCCTCCAAGATGACGGTCATGCGCGGCTTGGGCGAAAGCTCTACACATGCGGCGCTGTCACAACAATCAGAATATCCAGAATTCATCAAATGGCAGCAGAGTGCAGATTTCAAAGAGGGCCTTTCGGCATTTTCTGAAAAACGTGAGCCTATTTGGTCTGGTCGGTAATGAGTGGCAGAATACGAATAAACGTTTAGAGTTAAGGATATCAGGGAGAGAAAAATGAGAAAAATTACCATGTTAATGTGCAGCGCCGCTATTTTGGCTGGTTGCAAAGCTAAGATTTCTGACGAGACGACGAATGTGGCTGATAAGCCAAAGCTATCCCTTGAAAATATAGAGCGAAATCCGACTAAGAACGCTTATTTTGGTGACCTGCATGTTCATACGAAGAACTCTTTTGATGCTTCGATTGTGGGAACAAAGACGACAGCGGATGATGCTTACCGTTTCGCCCAAGGTGAAGCTATCGATAATGGCTCTGGGCAATCTATACAGCTTTCAGGCCCGCCTTTGGACTTTTACGGCGTAACAGATCACGGTGAATATATGGGCATCGTTGCGGCTATGCGGGACAGGTCTTCGCGTATTTCCAAGACAAAAACGGCGAAGTCCATTTTCGGACTTCTGGCAGGTTCACGCGATAGCCGTACCGAAGCCTTTATCGAGATTGGGACAACGATTGTAACTGGGGAGCCTATTGAAGATATTTATGACCGGGAATTTATCGACAGTGCTTGGGCTGAGAATGTCGCCGCTGCGGAAAAGCATAACCGCCCCGGTGAGTTTACAACCTTTTCAGCTTATGAATTTACTTCTATGCGCATAATCGGAGATATTGACGCGAATTTGGGGGCGACGAATTTGCACCGTAATGTCGTGTTTAAAGATAAGGCTCCGACGCGCTTATTTACTACGCTCGACTCTCCCAATCCTGAAGAATTATGGGAGTGGATGAATACGCAACGCGGTGACGGTATTGATGTCATATCTATTCCGCATAATTCGAACGGCTCTAATGGAGGCATGTTTGATTTGGCAACAGATAATGGTTCAGCCTTAACCGGTGCTTATGCTGAAAACCGCATTAAAAACGAACCTATTGTTGAAATGACACAAGTCAAAGGGACCTCGGAAACCCATCCTGCTTTGTCGCCGGAAGACGAATGGGCTGACCATGAACTTTATGAAATTCTGATCGGCATGCCTGTTGAATCAACCAAAGTGCCTGGTAGTTTTGTGCGTCAATCTCTCGCGCGCGGCATAGAGCTTGAAGAAAAACTCGGGACAAATCCATATAAGTTCGGTTTTATCGGCTCTACAGATGCGCATGTCAGTGCCTCGTCTTTATCTGAAGAGGATTTCTTTGGAAAATTCTCGAGTGATCTCGATATTGAATCACGCGGATCTATCCCCCCGGATGGTAAGAAGGATTGGGGTGATGCAAGCAGAACAGGTTCAGATTTTATCATCCAGTCTTCGCAATACGGCGCGTCGGGTTTGGCGGGTGTCTGGGCGCAGGCTAATACGCGCGAAGATATATTTGCCGCTATGCAATCCAAGGAAACTTTCGCGACATCAGGCCCGCGTATCAAGGTGCGTATGTTTGCCGGAGATTATGAGTCGAGTGTTTTAGATGCAGCAGATATGGTCAATATCGCCTATGAAAACGGGACGCCAATGGGCACAGATATAGCGGCTTCAACGTCACCAGATTTTCTTCTTTGGGCTTTGCAAGACCCGGAAGGTATTCCTTTGCAGCGCTTGCAGATCATAAAAACTTGGCCGGAAGCTGGCGAGTATAAGGAAGCTATTTATGACGTGGCATGCGCCAAGGGGGCAACGCCTGACCCCGCAACGCATCGCTGTCCTGAGAACGGCGCAGCTGTGGATTTATCGACTTGCGCGACTAATAATGAGACGGGCACATCAGAGCTTAAAGCCCTCTGGAAGGACCCTGACTTTAAATCAGGGCAGGCGGTTGCTTATTATTTGCGGGTGATTGAAAATCCGAAATGTCGCTGGTCGACTTGGGATGCTGTGCGAAATGGGACGCCGCCTAATCCAGATATGAAAGCCCTTGTCCAAGACCGGGCATGGGGGTCTCCGATTTGGGTTAAGGGGCAGTAAGTCGCATTTTGAAGGCTTGCATATAGACTCAAATGCCGTAAGTTTTCATATCACTTAAGTTGAAGATTATGACGAATACACATTTTGAGTTTACGGATTTAGACAAGAAAATCATTGAGTTGTTAAAAGCTGATGGCCGTATGAGCAATCAGAAGATAGCAGAAACTCTGGAAGTTAAACCCTCTCTAGTTTCGACGCGTATCCGGCGTATGGAAACGGCCAAGGCCATGCGTGTTGTTGCCGTTTCTGATTTTTCAGCTTTTGAACATAATGTGCTCTTACCCATTGGTGTTGATGTTAAAGGCCGGCGTGCCAATGATGTTGCCCAAGACCTTGCGGGCTTGAGCGAAGTGGCGAGTGTGCAATTGGTCAGTGGTAAACATGATATAGAAATCCTCGTGACATTATCAGACATGCAGAAAATGTCTGATTTATTGCTCAATAAATTGTCCCAGATTGCGGGTGTGCGAAGTCTCGATCCCAGTTTTGCTGTCGATATTATCAAATATGACTTCGATGTTGCCCCGATCTAGAGTAAAGCTATGAGCAAGACAAAAATAGACGAATTAGATCAAAAAATTATCGAACTGCTATCTGAGGATGCGCGTTTGTCAAATCGTAAAATCGCAGCCGAACTCGGCTTTACGGAAGGCACGATACGTTCGCGTGTAAAACGTCTGGAAGACGAGAATTTTATACGCTTTACCGCCGTTACAAATATGGCGCATTACAAAAACCCGCAACTTGCCTATATTGGCATACATGCTGAGCAAAGCATGATCCGCAGTGTCGCAGATCAGGTTGCGGCTATGGACGAAATTAATGCCGTCATTATTTTATTAGGGCGGTTTGATATATTGGCGATTGGCTTGTTTGAAGGCTTAAGCGATGTCCATAAGGTCGCCAGTAATAAAATTCTGGACGTTAAGGGCGTCAGGCTTGTGGAAACCACTGTCGTGGTGGATGTGATTAAATATAATAACCGTATCGCCAAAATCGTCACGGGATAGGGTGCTGAAAAACCTTCTATAGTTTCGCGATTGCCCGGGCTGCGCGCCGACCCGAAAAAACGCCGTCTGCTATAGATAGCCCACTTACATAATTCCATGAGGCAATACCAATCGCATTGCGTCCTGCTGCATACAACCCCTTTACCGCCTTGCCATTTGCGTCTGCCACTTGTCCGCTTGCCTCATCTATCGTCAGGCCACCTAATGTAAGGGTGGGGCAGGGATATAGCTTGGCGGATAGGCCGATATTAATTCCGAAATAAGGCGCGGTTTTCAGCGGGACGACATCATCTGATGATTTACCAAATGGGTCACTGGCATCGTCGCTTGCATAGTAATTATACTCGGCCCCTTGTTTTACCAGGTTTTCAGGATCGACCCCGATCTTTTGGGCGAGCGATTTAAGATCACTCGCTTTTTTAGCGCCGAAATATATATTGAGTTTCGCCAGCGCCTTTTGAAATGCCAGCGCCTTATCCCCGCTTACATCCTCTAAGGCCTGTTTGACTGTAGGCTTATCCAATATGAGCCAAGCCTCTCCTTTGTGGTTTTCCACGGTTTCAACGCCCAGAGTAGCGCCGTAAACCATCTCATTGATAAAGCGTTTTCCTGCAAGATTGACGATCATGCCTTTGGCAAAAGACAAGGGCGGGTTGATAAAACGCCACGCTGTAATTCTGTCCATATTCCCAACCGCGCCGCCTGCTGTTTGACCAAGCCTAATACCGGCCCCGCTATCTCCGTCCGTGCCGAGCGGAAAAGCGCGTTTATATTTGGGCGCGTAATGTTCCACCATGGCCCGATTGAATATAAAACCACCCGCGGATAGTAAAACGGCTTTATGTGCACGAATATATTTTACCTCCCTGTCTTTTTCTAAGGCTTTGGCTTGGGCGAAGAGTTTTAAGGCTCGTTTCATAAAGAATTTCGAACCCGGAATGATAGGTGGAAACATAGCTAATAGGCGCTGGGCTTTTTGGCGCAGGCCGAGATAGGCCTCCTTGGTTTTCTCGTCGCTAAAGCTATAGGTTTTTACACCGATAACAGCGCCCTTATTATCAACAATGAGCTGTCGCGCTTCGGTATAAGTTTGCAGCTCCATTCCTATCTTTAGGGCCGCGTCGCGTAGCGGATCAAATAAGGAATTGCCAAGATTAGTAGCCTTGCGCCCTTGTTCAATCGGGACATATCCCCTGTGACCGCGCGCAGCCGGTGTGGCTTTTTCTTTGTAAGGCGAGACGAGTGTGTTGTCTGAATGGTATAGAAAATATTGCGGAGCTGGATAGGAGGTTTTATGTGGCCATAAGCTGGAGCGTAAATCCACGCCGTGCTTTTCCATCCAATCAATTGTAGAGGCGCTTTCATTACAAAATTGTCTAAGCGTATCTTTGCTGACAATGTCGCCGACTTCCATTTCAAGATAGTTGAACATATTCTCTGGGCTGTCTGAAATGCCTGCTTCTTTTTGCAAACGCGTGCCTCCGCCAGCATATATGACCCCGCCGCTGGCGCGCGTCGCTCCGCCCGTATTAAACCTGTCTATGGCTATAACGCTTTGTCCAAGTTCTAAGGCTTGTAAGGCACATGAAACCCCTGCGCCCCCCACGCCAATGATAACGATATCGGATTGGGCATTCCAATTTATGTCATTCGCAGACTTAACCTTATGGGCGGCCTCTATGTCTGAGTGCCAATGGGGGTTATCAGGGTTCATAATCTCTCCAAATACACATAATTTTACGATAAAAATACGCAAATCATATAATTTTTGACAATTATATCACTGAAAGCGTAGAAAAAATACAAGTTTATTGCGCATATTGAAGTTCTGGTTTAGTCCTATTGGGCAAGAGGAGTGGTATTTATGTTAAATCCAAAAGTAGCTATCGTCACGGGTGCGAGCCGCGGAGCGGGTAAGGGCATAGCTGTTGGGCTCGCGCAAAAGGGCATGACGGTTTATGTAACAGGCCGCACAAAGAAAATCGGCAAAGCTAAGGGATGGGACGGCACCCCTTTGCCCGGCACTGTGGACGAAACAGCTCAGGCTTGCACAGATGCAGGCGGAAACGGCGTGGGTGTCATTTGTGACAGTGCGGATGATCAACAGATCGAAAAACTTTTCGAGCAAGTGATGGACGAGCAAGGCAGAGTTGATATCCTCGTCAATAATGCCGCTTTCATACATCACCAGCTCATTGAACAAAAACCCTTTTGGGAAAAAGAACTGGATGCACAAAAAATCCTCGATGTCGGTTTGCGTTCGGCTTATGCGGCGAGCTGGCATGCCGCCAAGATTATGGCCAAGCAGAAATCTGGCTTGATCGCTATGGGGTCTTCATTTGGTGCGAGTTGTTATATGCACGGCCCGGCTTACGGGGCGCAAAAGGCGGGGCTGGATAAATTAGCACATGATATGGCGGTTGATCTTGAACCGTTTAATGTTCAAGCCGTTTCAATCTGGATGGGACCCTTATTGACAGAGCGGGCTTTAATTGCCGCCGAGGTTCATCCCGAGCAATATAAAGACTTTATAGCCATGGCGGAAACGCCTGAATTTACAGGCCATATTCTCCATGCCATTGCCACAGATCCAAAGGCGCAGGAAATAAGCGGCCATACATTGGTTGGTGCCGAGGTTGCAAAGGACCGTTACGGTATGAAGGATTTAAACGGCAAACAGCCGCCTTCACACCGCTCTATGTTAGGTTCGCCCAATGCGCCTAATCCCGCGCGTGTTTATTAGGCTGTGCTAAGCTCACGGTCCATAATCGTCATTATCGCGATTTCCATGGTCTCAGCCATTGGCGGCCTTGTCTTTAACACAATGCCTTTATTGCTCAGCAGTGCGGGTGCCGAATTTAATATGAGTGCCTCAACTCTTGGCAGTCTCTCTCTAACAGCGGGTATAGGCTATCTTATCGGTACAATTACAACGCCTCTCTGGGTGGACCGTGTAAAGTGGAAGCCTATGGCTGGCTTGATCGTCTTAAGTGTCGCTGCGGCTTTTGGAATATGTTCAACTCTCACGGGTCAGGCCTTATTTGCCGGCTTTGCTGTTTTTGGGTTTTTATGTGCATTGGCTATAGGGTTAGCCATGCGGGTCTTGGCTATAATGCCAGAGCCGGAAAGAGCCTTTGGAACTCGGCTGTCTGTCGAGCTTATCTCAATTGGATTATTTTTAACGGTTCTGCCGACACTCTTTATTGCTAAGGCCGGCTTTTCTGGTGCCATGTACGGCTTATGCGCATTTACGCTCTTATTAGGGCTAGGGGCGTTTTTAATGCCTAATCGTCAGGTCGACAACAATATGGATGCGGCGTCGCCAAAGCGCTTAACTTACCCAAGCTGGAATGCTGCGTCTAATGGTTGGACTATTCTTGGGATATTTCTCATTTATCTTCTAGCAAATGTTGGTTTGTTCTTTTTTTTAGCTTTCATAGCTCAAGATTTTAAACCTACCCCAGAGCAATTTGGCCTCATGTTTGGAGGTCTTAAATGGCTCGGAGGTGTGGCAGGCCTGGTCGGAGCCATAATAGGGGCACGGCTCGGATTGCGCCTGCCGCATTTTCTTTCAGCCTTGCTTTTAATCCTGGGCGTTTTGGGTTTGTTTTTGACGCAGAACTTCACGATATTTATGATTTCAAGTTGGGTTTGGGAGTTTGGCTTTACGTTAGGTTGCTTATATCTAACATCTTCCATATCGCGCTTTGATCCCTCACGAAAGCTCGTCATGTTAGTACCCGCCGCTTTTGGACTTTCCATGATATTTGGAGGTAAAATCGCCGGGCAATTACTAGAATCCGGATCACCTAACGGGCTTTATATGCTGGTCGGACTTTGTTCATTTTTACCAACGCTCTATCTTTATATGACACGTATTGCGCCGCCCACTATTGCAGAATTAAGCGAGACAGAAAAAGGGGTCATTACATGAAAATACGGGTAGCTCTTATATTGTCCACTATCCTGACACTTGCAGCTTGCCAATCTCCGCAATACGGTGCGCAAGACTTAAAGCGTAACCCAGCGGACGAACCATCACAAAAACTAAGCTCTCTACCTTTGCCGCCATTTCCTGATTATCCAGCGCCGCAAAGTTCTCTGAGTGCAGATGATGAGGGTGTGATTTATTACCCGATTAAGAGCCCTTATGATTTCTCTCGTGTCTTAAACGGTTATGAAAAGCTGCAATCACATGCTGGTAAAGGCGTGTTGAGTTTTCCAGATAATATAACGGCAGGCGCGCCCATTCCGGCAATGGTGATATTGCATGGTAGCGGGGGCATTCGTGAAGGTCGCGAGGACACATACGCGCGCCTGTTTAATGAAAACGGCATGGCGGCTTTTATTGTGGATTATTATGAACCACGCGGCGTGACAAGCCAAACGCCTTATGTGATGAAAACCATGTCCGCCACAGAAGTGGATGTGATTTCAGATGCCTATTCTGCCTTGAAAGTTCTGGGTTCTCATCCGCGCATTGATGCAGCGCGCATTGGCGTTACGGGATATTCTTACGGCGGCATGGGGACGCGTTATGTGCTTGATAAGCGCCTAAAAAATATAATGGCCCCCGATAGTCCAGCTTTTGCCTTGCACATGGATATATACGGACCGTGCCATCAAAATACAGGGTCTTGGGAGACAACAGGTGCGCCCTATCTGGCGATTTACGGCGATAGTGATAATTCTGTCGAGCCAGAAAAATGTACAATCGTGCAAGAAAAACTAAGAGAAGGCGGCAGCCCTGTCGAAGCACATCTGATTAAGGGAGTTGGTCATGCGTGGGAAATGGGAGAACTTCGTGAATTTGAAGGCGGCTATGTGCGCGGATGTGAATTTACATGGGACACAAAAACCGGGGCCTTTATGGTGGACGGTGAAACAGGATTTCAGCCTGAAACTCACATGGATCGTCCGCAACGCGCAGCTGTAAGGGCAGGGCTAGGAGCATTAGCAGGCAAATGTGTCGGACAAGGGTATACGGTGGGTCGTAATGAGGACGCCGATAAAAAAAGCAAAGCCATACAGATTGAATTTATGAAACGTGTGTTTGGATTATAGACTATGATGACACTACAAGATATGTCTGATCGCCTGGAGATACAGGATCTTTTGACGCGTTATTGTGGCTGTATTGACGGCAGAAACTGGGAAGGCCTTGATGATATTTTCACGTCAGACGCCTTTATTGATTATACGGCGGTCGGGGGGCAGAAAGGAACATTGCCGGAGATAAAAGCCTATTTATCTGTAGCCTTAAAACCCTTTGAGGGTTTTCAGCATATGCTCGGTTTGCCGGATATGCAGATTGATGGCGACACGGCGAATGTGCGTACAATTTGTTTTAATCCCATGACTATCAATATGGAAGGTGAGCAAAAAGTGTTCTTTGTCGGGGTGTGGTATGTTGATGAGATGTTACGTACTGCGCAAGGTTGGCGGATAAAAACCCGG
This sequence comes from uncultured Caulobacterales bacterium, assembly GCA_964571595.1. Classification (GTDB taxonomy): domain Bacteria; phylum Pseudomonadota; class Alphaproteobacteria; order Caulobacterales; family Maricaulaceae; genus CALCKU01. Next base: position 11,898 of record CAZNCJ010000029.1, read on the forward strand.
CGCGAGGAATTATCCTATTTTCATAATTTTCCCGAAGGTTTCACACCTGTGCAAAGCTGATTTTGCACTATCCCGTAAAGGCCTGACCACCATCTAAAGCAATTGTCTGCCCTGTCAGGTAACGCGCTTCATCACGGCACATCATGGCGACAAATGCCCCAATATCGTCTTCACAATCCCCGACATAGCCAAGAGGTATTGAGGCTTGAAAATGGGCGGCTTCTTCGGGGTTTCTTTCTATCCAGCCTGCAAGTGCCGGCGAGGTCGCGTGGGGCATTATAGAATTCACTCTTATGCCATCCTTACCCCATTCATTTGCCGCTGCGCGTGTTATTTGCTGGGTTGCGGCTTTCACCGCGGCGTAGACACCATATGTCCCAACATCCCAGCGTTTCATAACGGAGCTGCAAAGATTAATCACATGTCCTTTCGTCGCCTTAAGATGGGGATAGCAGGCTTTCATAAGGCGAAAGGTCGCGAGGGGGCCGGATTCGAAATTGCCTTGAAAGTCTGTATCACTAATTTTTAGCAATGGCCCTCTGGCCACTTCTTGGGCATTATTTACGAGAATATCTAAGCGCCCGAACTCTGATATTGTCTCAGAGAGAATATAGTCTAGATCAGCCACGTCCTTGACGTCGCATTTTAGCGCTAGAGCTTTCACCCCTCGCGCCCGAAGCATCTCAGCCGAGCTTTCACATTTAGACAGGGTGCGCCCCGTCACAACACAATTCACACCGTCTTTGGCAAGGGCGAGGGCTATACCTTGTCCAACACCTTGCCCGCCCCCTGTTATCAATGCTGTTTTAGCCTCTGCCATGATGGAACATCCCCTCTGTGGTCTATAATTTATCTGAGCATATAGTATTGTGAATTACGAGACTATCTGTCATTTTCCTATGAGAGACAATTGTCTAGCCTCTTTTTTGGTTAGGTTTTATTTGGAAGAGACGAGCGGTTATTATGAACCTTGAAGCCCGAATTGATAAGCTGGAAAGTTTAGACTCCATTCGTCAACTCGTTGCCAAATATGCGCTTTCTTTGGATATGCGTGATCTTGATGCGCATGTAAATTTATTTGCACCTGACATTCGTGTTAGTCGCCATGAAAGCGGACGCGGGCCACTAAAAAAATGGTTGGATGATACTTTGCGTCTACAATTTACCGGCACATCGCATCATACAGGCAATCATATTATCGAGTTTGATGACCCTGACCATGCACACGGCGTGCTCTATTCAAAGAATGAACATGAGACACCACGCGAGGACGGCGGGGTGGACTGGGTTATCATGCAAATGCTGTATTGGGATGAATATGAGCGAATAGAGGGTGTGTGGTATTTCCGGCGGCGCTTGCCGTGCTATTGGTATGCAACAGATTTGAACGCTCCGCCCATTGGCGACAATAAAATGCGCTGGCCTGACCGCGAGGCTTATACGGGAGCTTACCATGATCTCTTTCCGAGCTGGGCGGCATTTTGGCAAGAAAAAGATAAACGCAATTCATTACCTGAGGTCGCCCCTCCAGCGCCTTTGGGGGAGTTTTTAAAAACAATGCGCGGGGGTCAAGCAGACCCAAAGATCAGAGTGCGCTAAACGCCTTTTTTAACATTTCCTGCGCGGCAGGTTCGCCCATGACGCGGCTTTCACGAAAAGCGATTTTCCAGCCCTCATCTGTCTCGCGTAATTTCCAGACATTAAAGGCCAGACGCATGAGCACGGGCGTGCCGTCCTTTTGGTGATAGACACGCGAATATCCGGTGACATTAGCGTGTCTGCCCTCTATCGCCACAACAAAAGGGCCGACTGTATGCGCGCAATTTGGCAAAAGGGATTGGTGTATTTCTGAGGAGAGCATGTCCGAAATAGCTTTATGGCCTTTAAGCTCAAGATCAGGGCTCGTGTCCCCGCGCCCCGCATTTGGATTGCTCACAATATAAACGGCGTCTGGAGTGTGGCATGAAAGGGCCGTGTCGATGTCTCCGCAATCTGCCGCTAGCCCGTAAAGGGCCATGACATTACGCACGGCGAGTTCAGCCTCTGCGCTCATGATTTACTGGCGAGATTGTGCGCCTCTTGCGTTATTTTCAAAAAGCTCGGCGGTTCTCCGCCCCCAAACACTTCAAGACAGGCCCCTGAAACATAGCTGTTCTCGCTATTGGCGAGAAACAGGCAGGCCTTGGCAATATCTTGCGGAGTTCCCATGCGTTTCATCGGCAGGTTTTCAGATAGATAAGCCATGCCTTTTTCGCCGCCGTAATGATCTTGGCTGGCTTCTGTCTTGACCAGACCAGCTATGATGGCATTGACGCGTATATCTGGCGCCCATTCCATGGCCAAAGAGGTTGTGACATTCAGCAATCCGGCTTTGGCAGCCCCGTAAGCGACAGAACCGGGGGATGAACGTGTCGCAGATACGCTGGAAATATTGATGATAGACCCCGCGCTTTCTTTAAGCGGGGCATGCATTGCTTGTGAGAGATTAATCGGGGCGAGTAGGTTGAGCGCAATAACTTTTTGCGTAAGGTTCGGGCTGGCATCTTTAGAGGCAATGGGCGGCCCGCCGCCAGCATTATTGATAAGCACGTCAATGCGTCTGGTTTTTTCCAGCGCAAAGTCTCTGAGCTTTGCTCCGGCTTCATTTTCTCGAATATCTAGTGAGATGAAATGCGCGTTTTGCGGTAAATCTTCGACTTCGCGTCGTCCGCAAATAATAACATTGGCTTCCATGTCTAAAAAAGCCTGACTTATACCGCGTCCAATGCCGCGACTGCCGCCTGTAATGATGATGGTTTTAGATTTAAAAGTCATAGTGTAATGCGTAAATTAAAGACTGATTTGTTGCGCAAATAAACGATATTGTATAGCCTTAATTTGATTTTGCGTAAAAATGGTAAAAATGACAACGATCCCTCAAATATTATTTAGCAAAGCCGCGTCACAGCCACAGGCTTTGGCCATTCATGACGGGGATTTGCGTTTAAGTTATGATGAGCTGGCAGGCCAAGTCAAATTGGTTGCGGGGAAACTCGAACATATGGGGATGCAGTCTGGCGACCGTTTTGCTATCTGGGCACCAAATTGTGCAGAGTGGATAATTTTCGCCCTTGCCGGGCAGAGTTTGGGCGGTGTGCTCGTTACGTTAAATACACGGTATAAAGGCACGGAAGCGGCTGATATTTTAGCGCGCGCGAAATGCAAATTTCTATTTACGGTTCAAGGATTTTTAGGGCTTGATTACGGGGCAATGCTGGCGGGGTATGATCTGCCGGACTTGGTTGAAGCGATCATTATTAAATCCGGTGAAGGGCAGGCGGCTTATGCAGACTTTCTGGAACGCGGTGGTGATGCGCTTGCAGACATAAAGGTTGGGTCAGAAGAAATTTGCGATATTATTTTTACCTCGGGTACAACAGGCGCGCCTAAAGGGGCTATGACAAGCCATGCACAAAATATCCGTGTTTTTGAGAGCTTTACCCAAGCTATAGGCATGACAGATCAGGACCGTTATCTGATTGTAAATCCTTTTTTCCATAGTTTTGGCTATAAGGCGGGGTGGTTGTCTTGCTTGATTAGAGGGGCGGCGATCTATCCTCTCGCAGTATTCGAGCCGCAGGCGGTACTGGCGCAAATAGAGCGCGATAAGATTACGGTGATGCCGGGCGCACCTACGATCTTTCAAACGCTTTTAGATAGTCCTGATCGCGCGAATTATGACATTTCAAGCCTAAGGGTGGCGACAACAGGCGCAACCACCATACCTGTCGATCTGATAAAGCGTATGCATGAGGATTTGGGTATTGATAATGTCTATTCTGCTTACGGATTGACCGAGTCGACTGGCGTTGTGTCACTTTGTCAAAAAGGGGATGACTTCGAAACAATTGCCACGACATGCGGACGTCCCTTACCGGGTACTGAACTGCGTATAGTAGATGATGGGGGTAATGATGTTTCTACAGGCCAAGACGGTGAAATCTGGGTGCGAGGCTTTCATGTCATGAAAGGCTATCTGGACGATCCCGCTGCGACAGCTCAAACCATTACTAAAGAGGGTTGGTTAAAGACAGGGGATATTGGACGCCAAGACAGCCGCGGTTACATCCAAGTCACAGATAGAAAGAAAGATATGGTCATTGTCGGGGGTTTTAATGTCTATCCGGCTGAAGTCGAGAAAATATTACTACAGCACCCTCAAATCAAAGATGTCGCGATTACGGCGAAGGCGAATGCCCGCCTGGGCGAAGTTACACATGCCCATATCGTCACGACCGATAAGGATATGCGCTCTGATGATCTTATTGAATGGGCGCGCGTGAAAATGGCAAACTACAAAGTGCCGCGCCATATTAGCTTTCATGAAACCCTGCCTAGAAATGCGTCCGGTAAAGTACAAAAATTTATGCTTAAAGCGTAAATTCGACTGGTTTTCTTACGCATTTGATGGGTTATTCCTCAAAAAACTAGTGATTTGCGTAATTATCGGCATTGAAAATTGCGCATATGGTGATATTCTGGGTTGCAGATAGGAGGGCAGTATGGGTCAGGCCGCTTTAAGTACAGTGAGTGAGGATCAGACATTGGATATTAGTAGTGCGCTGGATGTCGTGACGTCATGTGCCGCGCAGGGCCGTAAAGATCGTCAGATACCGAAAAAAGCTATCGAAGCAATCCGCAAGACAGGCTATTTTAGGGCCTTGCTTCCTAAGCAATATGGGGGGCTTGAAACTTCACCACAGTCTTTTTTCAAAGCCTCTGTCGATATTGCACAGCGCGATATGGCAACCGCTTGGGCCAGTGGTATTATTGCGGTGCATGCTTATCAACTCTCTCTGATGGACCCAAAAGCCGCACAAGAAGTATATGAGACAGGGCCGGATACGCTGATTAGTTCAAGCTATAACCCGACAGGGGCTAAGGTCGAGACTGTTGAAGGGGGATTTAATCTCTCAGGTCGATGGGGCTGGTCTTCTGGCTCTGGCCATTGTGACTGGGTGCTTTTAGGGGGTCTTATCTTTGATCAGGGTCAGGAAAATATCCATTACCGGACTTTTCTGGTGAAAAAGCCTGATTATGTCATAGAGGATACGTGGCATGCCATGGGTTTGCAGGCGACAGGCTCCAACGATATTGTCATTGATAAGCCGGCCTTTGTGCCGATACATCGTACGCATCACCAAATGGACGGGTTTAACTGCCAGCACTTTCAAGAAAATGACATGTATTCAATACCTTGGGCGCAATTATTCATCCGTGTTGTGTGTACGCCAGCTATAGGGGCTGCGAAACATGCCTTGCAATTATTCACAGATAATGCGGGGGCGTCTTCTACCGATCAGACACGGCTTAAAACAGACCCAGATGTGGCGCGGCGTGTGGCGGAAGCGGCCAATCTCATAGATGAGACAGAAGCTATTATGTATCGCAATTTCGATGAAATGATGGCCTGCGTTAATGGGGGTAAAGAAATTCCGATGTTGGACCGGGTGAAATATCGCTATCAGGCCAGCCTAGTGATTGAACGCATGATGAAAGCGGTTGATTTGCTTTTTGATATAGCGGGCGGGCGCAGTGTCTATAATGGTGCAGCGATACAGGAGATATGGCACGATGTGCATATTGCGCGCGCTCATGTTGCGAATAACCCCGTCGGCTTTGCTCGAAATCTTGGAAATATGCATTTAGGAGCAGAGAGTACGGACGTCTTTGTATAATGACTGAAACAAAACACGGCCCACCAGAGGGCCATTATGTGCAAGCGGGCCCGATCCGTATGCATTTTCTCGAATTTGGACAAAAAGACGGCCCTGTGGTCGTCTTTCTGCATGGGTCTGGCCCGGGTAATAGTGCATGGGCTAATTTTCGATTTAATTACGACGCCTTTGCCAATGCCGGCTTTCGCGTGCTCATGCCTGATATGATCGGCTTTGGATATACGGATAAGCCGTTAGGTCTGGGGGATTATACTCTAGAGCTATTTTGCGACACACTCATGCAGGGTTTGAAAGAAATGGACGTAGAAAAATGCCATTTTGTCGGCAACTCCCTTGGCGGGGGTGTGGCTATTCAAATCGCGCTCAATCATCCCGAATTTGTCGAAAAGCTCATATTGATGGGGCCGGGATGTCTAGAACCGCAAGGGGATTACTGGCCTATGCCGGGGATCAAGCGGATGATGGAAATCAACGCAAATGGCGTGAGTAAAGAGACACAGGCCGAGGTTTTGCGACTTTTTACCTATGACCCCAGCCATGTGACAGATGAGCTGGTGAATATGCGCTGGGCTGTGGCGCAAACCCAGCCCAAGGAAGTCCTCACCACAATGAAGACACCGACATTAGGCCCGCAGATGAAAACGCTGAAATGTCCAATATTGACCTTTTGGGGCGCGAATGATGATTTCATGCCGCCTCAAGGTAAAGAAACATGTTTGAAAGCCAATGAGCGGTCACGTCTTATCGAGGTGAATGCGTGCGGGCATTGGGTGATGATAGAACATGCCCGTATGTTTAACGCGACCTCTATTGATTTTATAAAAAACGATTAAAATGATGTGGTATAATAAGAAATTAAAGGAAGACTAGAATGGGTGTTGCGAATTTAGGATATGTAATATTGCACATGCAGGATCCGGCTGGCTGGGCGAAATTTGCCAAAGATGTTTTAGGGTTCGGGCTTGCGAAGTCCCGCGACAGACAAGGTACGAAATATCTGCGTATGGATAAGGCTCCCTTTCGTTACATGATTGAGAAAGGGGAGGTAGACCGTTTTGTGTGTGCCGGATATGAAATGGGTTCTAAGAAGGATTTCGAAGCCCTTATTTCCAAATTAGGAGCTAAGAAGGTTGAGGTAAGCCGCGGCGATGCGCGCGAAGCTAAAAGACGGGCCGTGAAAGGCTTTGCGAGTTTCTTTGACCCCAGCGGAAATAAGGTCGAAATCTATTATGGTCGAGATAAAAGTGAGGCTTTCAAACCTGGTCACGGGATTAAAGAGTTCAAGACGGGTAAGATGGGTTTGGGGCATCTTGTTTTGCCCGCTCCTGAAAACCAAAAGACGATCAACTTTTACCGCAAGGTTATGGGTTTTGGTGTGAGTGATGATCTCTCACTCCCGGCCTTTGCGCCGGGCATGCCAAAGCAGCGTATTTATTTCATGCATGCTGATAATCCGCGCCATCATACACTAGGTTTATATAATTTCCCGAACCCGACGGGTGTCATCCACCTGATGGCTGAACTTGGCTCTATGGACGAGGTTGGGTTTTGTATGGACCGCATAAAGAAAGCAGGGCTGCACATATTTGCAAGCCTTGGCCGCCATGCCAATGATGAAATGGTCTCCTTTTATTTCTTCGCGCCCGGCGGAATAGGCTTTGAAGTGGGCTATGACGGCAAACAGGTCAAGGACTGGTCAAAGTTTAAACCGACCAAGTCTACGATTGGTGACATATGGGGCCATGAATATGACTTTCCGGTTGTGGGGGAATAGTTGAGTTATCCTGTCATTGATAAGACAATGAGTGTGGCTGACATAGTGGCCCAGCTCGAAGACGGTATGACAATCGGTATTGGCGGCTGGGGCGGGCGGCGCAAGCCGATGGCTGTTATCCGCGAAATCGTAAAGTCTGATCTCAAAGACCTCACCATTGCCGCTTATGGGGGCTGCGATGTCGGCATGTTGGCCAGTGCAGGTAAGATAAAAAAACTGATTTTTGGATTTGTCTCTCTCGACCTTATTCCGCTTGAGGCCCATTTTCGCCGCGCGCGTTCCGCAGGCGAGTTTGAGGTGATGGAAGTTGATGAAGGCATGTTCCAATTAGGCCTTAAGGCGGCGGCGCAGAGGTTGGATTTTCTGCCCTGTATTGCAGGCCTTGGAACAGATGTTCTCACCCATAATCCCGATATAAAAATTATCGAAAGCCCCTATAGCGATGAACATTATGTCGCTATGCCGGCTATTAATCTTGACGTTGCGATCTGCCATGTCAGTCAGGCAGACAAGCTCGGTAATAGCTATATAGCAGGGCCGGATGCTTTTTTTGATGAATGGTTTTGTCGGGCGGCGAATAAGGCCTTTCTAACGACGGAAGAGATCGTTCAGACATCCGAATTTGATAATGATTATAAAATTCAACGCATGCCTATTGAACGCAATCTGATCCACGGTGTTGCTGAAGTGCCATTAGGCGCACATCCGACATCTCATGGGCCTGATTACGGTATCGATGTCGCCCATCTTAAAACCTATTCAGGGGCCGCTAAAGAGGGCTGGGATGAATATGTGCAGACCTTCATTATGGCTGAGGATTATATCGAGACAATAGGCGGGGCAGCTTATGTGAGAAGCCTGCCGCCGATCGTGTTTTAAAGGATAGTATGACGGATTTTTCACTCGCCGAATTATGTATTGTCGCCGCTGCAGATGCGCTGCGCGGTGAACATGAAGAGGTGTTCGCAACTTTGATAGGTCTTGTACCAAGACTTGGCGGGTCTCTGGCCAAGAAGACGTTTTTGCCGGGTTTAATGATGAGCGACGGCGAATATTATTTCGCCCATGAGCCTGTGCCTGTGGGTAAGCGTAATGGCTACCATCCCAAAAAAGAAGGGCGCATTGGATATGAGCGCGTTTTTGATTTAATCGCAAAGGGTAATCGCCATGCTTTTGTCGGGCCTGTCCAAGTAGACCGTTTTGGTCAGATGAACCTGTCAGCCATTGGTGATTATAAAGCTCCAAAAGTGACAATGCTCGGTGTGCGTGGTTTGCCGGGTAATACGGTCAACAACCGTACATCTATGTTCGTGGCCAATCATACCAGCCGTGCTTTCGTGTCTGGAGAGGTCGATATGGTCAGCGGGGCCGGTTATAATCCGGCGCGTTATCCGAACGGCAAATTTCCAAATTATCTTGATCACCGTCATATCATCACAAATTTATGCGTGCTGGATTTTGAAGGAGAGAACCATGCTATACGTGTGCGTAGCTTGCATCCCGGTGTGAGTTTTGAAGAAGTACAAGATAATACAGGGTTTGAACTTGCCCGCCCTGATGAGCTGGAAGAAACAAATGCGCCAACATCTGAGCAATTAAAAATTATTTCTGAGCTTGATTCCCATAATCTACGTGCCAATATCTTTAAAGATAATCCTGCTGGACGGAGACACGCATGAGCTCGAATGAAACCATCCCTCCTGAAAAGGTTGATATAGTTTATGAGGAAGACAATCCCGTCCTTTACGAAGTTGACGGAGCTGTCGCCTATCTGACGTTAAACCGTGTGAAATATCATAATAGCCAAAACAGCCAGATGCTATATGCGCTAGATGATGCTTTTTACACAGCGACCAGTGATGATGATGTGAAGGTCATCGTCTTACGCGCGAATGGTAAGCATTTCTCGGCTGGACATGATATCGGTACACCCGGACGAGATTTTCACAGAGGTCGTGATGATCGCCGTTCTATGAATTACAATCATGACAATAAACCGGGCGCCGAAAAAGCCTATGTGCGGGAACAGGAAGTCTATCTTGAATTTTGCCGCCGCTGGCGGGCTTGTCCCAAGCCGACTATTGCCCAAGTCCATAAGGGTTGTATTGCGGGCGGGCTTATGCTGGCGTGGGTTTGTGATTTTATTGTCGCCTCTGATGATGCTTTTTTTCAAGACCCCGTTGTCCAAATGGGTTTTCCGGGGGTTGAATATTTCGCCCATCCATTCGAGTTGAATATTCGCCAAGCCAAAGAGTTTTTAATGCTGGGTGAACGATGGTCTGCCCAACGCATGTACGAGGCGGGCATGGTCAATAAAGTTGTCCCGCGCGCTGATTTAGAGGACACAGTCAAGGATTGGGCGACACGTATCGCGGCCCAACCGCGTTTGGGATTGGCGCTGACGAAACAAGCCTGTAACCAGATCGAAGATATTCAAGGCAAGCGCATTGGTATGGACGCCGTATTTGGCTATCACCACTTTGCCCATGCCAATAATTCACTGGTTAAAGGCGACTATATTGCCGGATTTGACGGTAAGAAAATGGCAAAAAGCAATAAGAAAAAGGATAAGGGATAATTGCATAAAGCCTTCCAGACATCTTTAACCCAAGCCTTGGGTTGTGATGTGCCTGTCATACAGACGGCCATGGGCTGGGTTTCGACATCCCAACTTGTGACAGCGTCGACGCAAGCCGGGGCTTTCGGGTTTTTAGCAGCAGCTGTTATGTCCCCGCAAGAGGTTGAGGCGGAAATCAAAAAGATCAAAACCGCCAGTGACAAACCCTTTGGTGTAAATATTCATGCCTTCCAACCTGGCATAGAAAAAATCATTGATATGTGCATTGCTTATGATGTGGTGGCTTTATCATATGGGCGGGGGCCATCGCCTAAAATTGTAGATAAGGTAAAAGCTGCGGGTTTGAAATGTGTTCCCACTATCGGGGCGGCCAAACATGCGTCAAAGGCGGTTGATATGGGCGCAGATATTCTGGTGTGCCAAGGCCAAGAGGGAGGCGGGCATACGGGCTATACGCCGACATGGCTGCTGCTAGCGCAAGTGTTAGATCAAGACCTCGGTGTTCCTGTTATCGCCTGCGGGGGATTTAAAGATGGGCGGGGTTTGGCGGCTGCTTTGACATTTGGCGCAGACGGTATTGCAATGGGGACGCGCTTTATGATGACATCTGATAGCCCCACACCTGACGCAACAAAGGCGAAATATCTCCAATCCGAAGTCACGAAAATCCCTGTTTCCAAGCGGCTTGATGGTTTGCCGCAACGTATGGTGATGAACCCTGTTTTGGCTGATCTCGAGACATCTTCAAAACTCGGTTTGCTGATGCGGGCTATGAAAAACGGTATGAAATATAAAGCCCAGACAGGGATGAGCTTACCGCAAACGATTAAAACGGCTTGGGCCATGGCCGATAAAACAGATATGACTTTGGGGCAAACTATGATGGCGGGTAATGCGCCAATGATCATTCAAAAAGCTATGGTCGAAGGCCGTCCTGATGAAGGGGTTTTGCCAAGTGGTCAGATAGCTGGGTTAATCGACGATCTGCCGAGTTGTGAGCAATTAATCCAGTCTTTAATTTCGCAAGCGGAAAAACATTTTAATCGGGTAGGGGGCTGATATGCCAATCCATACACATGTCGATAATTATATAGCTGAAATCGTTTTTGATTTTCCGCCCGTCAATGCTTTTAACGCACAGACGTGGAACAAAATCCCGGAGGTGATAAACGCGCTTGGACGTCGCAAAGATGTCAAAGTTATTCTCATACGCTCTGAAGGCAAAGGGTTTTGTGCAGGTGTAGATATAAAAGAACTTGCTGATGACGGCTCCACCATTGTTGACGTAAATAAAGGCAATTACGAAACAGGTAAAGCCATTCATCATTGCGAAATTCCGGTTATCATTGCAGCGCATAAATTTATCATTGGCGGCGGCGTTATCATGTGCGGGGCGGCTGATATTGTTATAGCTTCTGATGACGCCTATTTCTCATTGCCTGAGATTGACCGCGGCGCGATGGGCGGAGCGGCGCACCTTCAACGTATGTTACCATTAGCCAAAGTCAGAGCCGCATTTTTAACGGGCGGAAAAATTCCAGTTCAAGAAGCCCGTAGATTAGGTGGGATTGAAAAAGTCGTACCGCCAGAGGCGCTCTTAGATACGGCGAGAAGCTATGCCCAAACACTAGCGGCAAAATCCCGCGAGGCCTTACGCATTGCCAAACAGGCACTTAACGGGATTGAACCTTTTGACCTGGAGGCGGCCTATCGCTGGGAGCAGGGGTTCACATTCGAGATGTATATGCATGAAGACAGCCAAAAAGCACGTGATGCTTTCGTGGAAACTGGCAAAGCTGCGGATTATAAAAAGAGTTAGCTTTGGATATTCAATACACATCCGCGCAAAAACAATTCCGCCAAGAGGTGCGTGAATGGTTGTGCGCGCATGTTCCCCAAGAAAATGGCAAAGTGCAGCGACTGCCAAGTTTTGACACACAAGAAGGTTTTGAGTTGCACCGCGCGTGGGAGAAAACACTCGCCAAGGATAATTGGGGGAATGTAAACTGGCCCGTGGAATATGGCGGGCGCGGATTAGACCTCATCTCATGGCTGATATTTGAAGAGGAATATTACAGAGCTGATGCGCCCTTGCGTGTTAGTCAAAACGGAATTTTCCTACTCGCCCCGACAATTATGGAATACGGCACAGAGGCCCAAAAGTCGCGCTTTTTGCCGCCTATGGCTTCTGGCGATGAGATTTGGGCGCAAGCTTGGAGTGAGCCCGGTGCTGGTTCAGACATGGCGGCGATCAGAACTAAAGCCGTTCGCGACGGTGATGAATATGTGATTACGGGGCAAAAAACATGGTCTTCGCGCGCTGTCTTTGCTGATTGGTGCTTTGGGTTGTTTCGTACGGAAGAGGGAAGCAAGCGTCACAAAGGCTTGTCGAAAATATTAGTCCCGCTGGACAGCAAAGGTCTTACGCGCAGACCTATTGCACAGCTTGACGGCGACCCCGGTTTTGCCGAACTTTTCTTCGACGAGGTGCGCGTGCCTGCCGAAAACCTGCTTGGCCCAGAACATGGCGGCTGGGGCGTGGCCATGGCCACGGCAGGGTTTGAACGAGGCTTGCTCCTACGTTCGCCAGCCAGATTTCAAGCGGCTGCTGCGCGCTTGGTGAAGTTATACAAAGCACATAAAGATCGCCTCTCATCAGGCGTAGGCGAGCAGGTTATTAAAGCTTGGATGCAGACGGAACAGTTTTGCGCCGCGACCTATCAGCTCGTTTCGCGTGTGCAAGCTGGTGCATCGATTAGTTCAGAGTCCAGCGCAAATAAATTGTTTTGGTCTGAAATGGACAAACATCTCCACCGCACTGCAATGACGATTATGGGCGCACAGGCTGAGTTGCAAGACGGGCTTGACGCGATTGATAATGGCCGCTGGCTGGATGGTTATATGTTCTCACTGGCCGGACCGATTTATGCGGGTACAAATGAAATTCAACGAAATATTCTTGCTGAGCGTGTTTTGGGGTTGCCCCGCTAATGGATTTTCGTTTCACACAAGACCAGCAGGATTTGATTGAAGCGGCGAAGGTCGTCTTTGACGGTGAAAATACTGTCGACCGTATGAGGGCAATGGTGGTTGGCGAAGAGGTGGCGGACTTATGGTCGAAATTTGCAGAGCTTGGCCTGTTGGGTGTCATGGCCTCTGAAAAAGCTGGGGGGCTTGAGCAGCCTCTTGTCGTCATGGCCGCTATTGCTGAGGCCGCAGGGTATGCGGGTTTGTCTGAACCTTATGTGGAGCTTGCGGGCATTACGGTTCCTCTAAGTGACGACGTTGCGGGATTAATATCAGGAGAAGTCCGAAAGCTAGTCACATCTGAATTGAGGCCCTATGTGGATAGCTCACTGGCAGATGGTAAGCCTGTAAAGTCGATAGACCCCCTACGCGACCTCGTTAAAACATCTGGTGATAGCCATGATAATGCAAATTTTCACGGCGCTGTTCTCACAGCGGCACAACTCATTGGCTTGTCCAAGCGTATGCTGAATATGTCAGTTGATTACGCTAAAGATCGCCACCAATTTGGAAAACCCATCGGCTCATTTCAAGCGGTTAAACATCACTTGGCTAATGTGCATACGCAAATTGAATTTACGCGGCCTATCATTCACTTGGCTGCTATGAAGGGCGGGGTGGCCGTGCATAATGCTAAAGTGGCCGCTATTGATACAGCCATGCTCGCGGCAGAAACTGCTATTCAAGTCCACGGTGGTATGGGTTATACTTACGAGGTGGATTTACACTTGTTTATGAAACGCGCTTGGGCGCTTTGTGGCGAGTGGGGTGACCGGAACTATCATATGAAGAAATTGGAAGATTATGTTTTAAAGGAGGACGCCAAGCTCGGCCCCGGTGAAACATTTAGTTAGAAAAAATTGCTAAGGAGAGATTGAATGGCAGAAGCCTATATTATTGATGCGACACGCACCCCAACGGGTAAGCGGCGCGGAAGTCTGCAAGATGTTCACGGCGCAGATATGGCGGCGCATGTGATCAAAGAGATTGTCGGGCGCAATGATATTCCCGAAGCGGAATATGATGACGTGATCTTTGGCTGTTTGGACGCTGTTGGGCCGCTGGCCGGAAACATAGCCCGTACGGCGTGGCTGGTAGCAGGTTATGATCTTACCGTGCCGGGGGTGACGATTGACCGCCAATGTGGATCTTCACAGCAATCTGTGCACTTCGCTGCCCAAGCCGTGATGAGCGGAACGCAAGACGTTGTTCTGGCGGGCGGGGTGCAGACCATGAGTAAAATTCCGATTGGCTCGGCGATGATTGCCGGGCAGACTTTGGGCTTTGATCATGTTTTCCACACTTCGCCGGGATGGGTAGAGCGCTTTGGCACAGCGCCGGTAAATCAGTTTTACGGGGCTTCGGAAATCGCTAAGAAATGGAATTTCTCTCGCCGTGATCTCGAAGAGTTTTCTCTGGCCAGCCATCAACGTGCAGATAGAGCCCGCAGCGAAGGTTGGTTTGATAAAGAAACTACGCCTCTAAACGGCTTGGAACAAGACGAAACCATAAGGGTGAATACGACCTTGGAGCGCATGGCCGAGCTGGAGGCTTTTGATAAGCACGGGCTGATTACAGCAGGTGTCGCTAGCCAGACATGTGACGGGTCGTCTGCTATGCTGATAGCCTCAGAAGATGCCGTAACGCGATATAATCTTAAGCCTCGCGCGCGTATTCACCACTTGGACGTGATGGGCGATGATCCTATTATGATGCTTACGGGGCCGATCGCAGCTACTAAACGTGCCCTAAAACGCGCGGGCATGAAAGCTAGTGATATTGACCTTGCCGAATGTAATGAAGCCTTTGCCCCTGTGCCTATGGCATGGATGCATGAAACGGGTATCCCACACGAAAAGACGAATGTGAATGGCGGCGCGATTGCTCTGGGGCACCCATTAGGCTCCACAGGTACGAAACTCATGACGACATTATTGCATGAAATGGAACGCCGTGGCTCGCGCTATGGCTTGCAGACAATGTGTGAGGGCGGCGGTGTCGCGAATGTCACCATCATTGAGCGGGTATAGGCATGGGAGGGCTTTGCGCAGACCGAACGGTTATCATTACGGGCGCAGGCGGCGGCTTGGGCCGGGCTTATGCTCTGGCACTCGGAGCGCAAGGTGCTAATGTCATCGTCAATGATATCAATGCCCAAACCGCGCAAAACTGCGTGGATGAAATTAAGGCTGCGGGCGGGCAAGCCATTGTCAATCTAGGCGATATCACCAGCTATGATGCGGCTTTTGATATTGTGAAATCTGCGATTGATCATTTCGGAGATTTGCATGCCGTGGTCAATAATGCGGGCAATAATCGCGACCGCATGTTTACTTCCTTATCGGAAGAGGATTGGGACGCGGTAATGGAGGTGCACCTTAAAGGACATTTTTGTATCAGTTCCCATGCGGCCAAATATTGGCGTCAACAGAGCAAGGAAGGCAAATCTGTAAACGCACGGATTATTAATACAAGTTCCGGGGCGGGCCTGCAGGGCTCTATGGCGCAAAGCAATTACGCAGCAGCCAAAGGCGGCATCCTCACACTTACGCTTAATCAGGCGGCTGAACTTGGCCGTTACGGCATAACCGCCAATGCTATCGCTCCCCAAGGGCGCACGGGTATGACGGAGGAGGTTTTTGCAGACATGATGAAAGTGCCTGAAGATGGAAGTTTTGATGTTTATGACCCTGCCAATGTCGCCCCGTTAATTGTATATCTCGTCTGTGAAGGCTCGTCCCATCTTAGTGGGCATTGTTTCGAGAGCTTTGGCGGCAAATTATCTATTGCTCAAGGCTGGAAAACAGGCGCGATAAAAGACAAGAAATCGCGATATACGCCCGAAGAAATAGGCGAGGTTATTGAGGGGCTCTTGCAAGATCACCCCACAGCGCAAAAGGTTTATGGTAGCTAATGGCTTATCCGTTTTCACCAGAACACGATATGGTTAGGGAGACCGCTCGCGGCTTCCTGCAAGGCTGGTTTGACGGTGGAAAAGGCCCTG
>CAZNCJ010000030.1:0-26967 GCA_964571595.1 uncultured Caulobacterales bacterium
TCACCCCTCCCAGCGTTTAAAGATCATGGTGCGTTCTGTGACGCTGGCCTCTCTATCAGCTGCGGCGGCGATATAGTCAGGCTCGGAGAGGAAAGCCTGCATATGGGCTTGGTCTCGAAACTCGATAATGACGACTTTGTCGGGTTTGGGCTGTCCCGAAATGGGCACAGCTTCCGTGTCATTCGCGTGGAGTGCAATGCCGTGAGCCGCAAAAAGCGGCCCCATTTTTTCCATATATGCCTGATAAAGCTCGGGCTTATGTATATTAAGCTCGGAATATAGCAGGATCGACATTAGCCAATATCTTCCCTGACACTCCCATCCGCGGAAAGATAAATCTGGCCGCCAAGATCTTTGAACTTCTCGGACATTTCGTCCATCCCCTCTTGGGCGTCCACAGGATAAAGCGCGGCCTTTTCATTATCAGAAAGACCGTCAGCATAATCGCGTACGTCTTGGGTGATTTTCATGGAGCAGAATTTCGGCCCGCACATGGAGCAGAAATGCGCCGTCTTATGGGCTTCTTTGGGCAAGGTTTGGTCGTGGAAATCCCGCGCCGTTTCAGGGTCAAGTGCGAGGTTGAACTGGTCTTCCCAGCGAAACTCGAAACGCGCACGAGAAAGCGCATCATCACGCAAGGCGGCGGCCGGGTGGCCCTTGGCCAGATCAGCAGCATGGGCGGCGAGCTTATAGGTGATCACCCCGACTTTCACGTCGTCGCGATCAGGCAGGCCGAGATGTTCTTTGGGCGTGACATAACACAGCATAGCAGTCCCGAACCAGCCAATCATCGCAGCCCCAATGCCCGAGGTAATATGATCATAGCCCGGTGCAATATCTGTGGTCAGCGGGCCAAGCGTGTAAAACGGCGCTTCGCCGCATTCGCGAAGTTGCTTTTCCATATTGACCTTGATCTTGTGCATCGGCACATGGCCGGGGCCTTCAATCATGACCTGACAGCCCTTCTCCCACGCAATTTTGGTCAGTTCACCAAGTGTTTCCAGCTCGGCAAATTGGGCGCGGTCATTCGCATCCGCTGTCGCGCCGGGACGTAGACCATCACCGAGGCTGAAGGTGACGTCATAGGCCCGCATAATGTCGCAAATCTCTGAGAAATGCGTATAAAGAAAGCTCTCTTTGTGATGGGCAAGACACCATTTCGCCATGATCGACCCGCCGCGCGAGACAATGCCGCAAACGCGGTTCGCCGTGAGGTGAATATATGCCAGACGCACACCGGCATGGATGGTGAAATAATCAACGCCTTGCTCGCATTGCTCAATCAGTGTGTCGCGGTAAACCTCCCATGTGAGGTCTTCGGCCACGCCGTCAACTTTCTCGAGCGCTTGGTAAATCGGCACGGTTCCGATCGGCACGGGCGAGTTTCGGATAATCCATTCGCGCGTATTGTGAATATTACGACCAGTCGAGAGGTCCATCACATTATCCGCGCCCCAACGCGTTGCCCAGACCATTTTATCGACCTCTTCCTCAACGGATGAGGCCACGGCGGAGTTTCCGATATTGGCATTAATCTTTACGAGGAAATTACGGCCAATAATTTGCGGCTCAAGCTCCGGGTGGTTGATATTGGACGGGATAACCGCGCGACCTGCGGCGACCTCGTCGCGGACAAATTCGGGTGTGACGAAAGCGGGTATTGAAGCGCCAAAGCTCTCACCTGCGGCCACGCGCGCCTCAGCTCCGTCCACCATTTTTTGGCGGCCCAGATTTTCACGCTCGGCAATATAGATCATTTCCTTGGTGATAATGCCGGCCTTGGCAAATTCATATTGCGTGACCATTTCGCCGTCCTTGCCGCGCAAGGGTGTGTGGCGTACCGGAAATTCACGGGCCAGATATTTGCCGCTCGCCCCGCCATTATCTTCCGGGCGGACTTCGCGGCCTTGATATTCTTCCACGCCGCCGCGCGCCTTGACCCATTCCGTGCGGTGACGGGCGAGGCCTTTCTCAACGTCAATCTTCACACTGGGATCGCTATACGGTCCGCTTGTGTCATAAACCGGCACGTCCGGCTCATTGGCCGTAGGATGGAGATGGATAAGACGATGGGGCACACGCAAAGACGGATCGGCCTTAGGTGCGGTATAAACCTTGGTGGAGGACGGCAGCGCCCCTGTTGTTACTTCAGGGGTCTGGAATTCGGATTGGTCAATGGGTTTGTTCATGGTTTGCCTTTCGGGAAATTTTGACGAATGAAGTCTCTCACGTCTTTTGGATTTTTAATATTATGAAAATTGAAAAGATGACCGTAAAAAGCGTTTTTAACGTCTTCCACAATGTTTACCGATGCAATCGGAAATTTAATCCTTCCGACATCCTTGCCTCTCACTTTGCATTTACGCATCTCTTTTGGCGTTATATTACGTGTTCGGTATTTAAAGGATGGGCTTATGATCAATCCCCTCTTTTGGGTAATCCCATAGACCTCATCTTGAACACTTTTAGTTACTTTGAGAGCAAAATCACCAATTTTTGTAAAGAGAAACAACATAGGCCAACACAGCAAAAACATGATAACACCCCCAATCATCATTCCAATACTTTCGTCACGATTACCTATAAATATCACCTCTCGATAAGATAAGAGGCCTGCAAGAGCCATTAACCCACTCACAATTATACCACAGTAAATGGAAAGCCTGACTGCCAACCTCCAAAGTTTAAAAAATTTTTCCTTAAACCTAAAACCATATTGAGGCCTATCCGCCCACAACAGCTCCTCGCCTTCCTCAAGCTCCGGTTCAATGATATGTCTAACCTCTTCATTGATCATATCACCCCCCGCCAAATGTGAGGTTGCTGCTGGCGTAAGAACCGCCAAAATTACTGGCCAAGTTAGAGACTTGCGCAAGGCAGTCCATAAATTGCATGTCGGTAAGCTCCGCCAGAGGATGGGTAAAGACCGACCAGAGCGTGCCGTCACGCAGGGCGTATTTAGCATCCAGCGCACTGGCAAAATTCGCCTCGAGCAAGCGCGCCAACATGGGTTGATCAAGACTTGTCTGAGGTGCAACAGGGCTGATAATCCGCATACGGTTATGCGCCTCATCAGTGATAACCCAAAGATCACGGCCCTCTATTTTGAATTGCCAAAACCCCAAACGCCCTTCAACAGATTTCCCGACCTCGCGGATAAGCCCGTCAAGACGCGCATTTGTCATGGGTTCGCCAGCTTTGGGCATAGCGGCTTCGGTTTTATTTGGTTTAGGCTTGAAAATATTTTTCATGTCTGCCCCTCATCTCCATAAGGCATGCGAATAGCCAGAATAAAAGCGATGATTGTCATAACAAACCCAAAGCCTTTAACGCCAAGAAGAAATTTCCAGTTTAGATTGCCTGAATTAAAAGCCGCCCCGTCAAGCAGGCTTGCAAAAAAACTCGGATAGATCATCCCCAAACCCACGCCCCATGCACCTGCAAAAAACGCACGCTTTGGCAGGCTATCAGACGTAAAATTTATAGCCGCAGCTATCAATAGACTTCCGACAAAGAAATCATCAAGCACCCAGACTATATGACGCCCGTCACCGTAAGAGCGGTAAAGCTCACCGATCATTATGATCAGCGCCAATAATATGGTCAGATAGCGGAAAGTTTTCATCGCGCCAATCTCCATGGCGGGTTCTTAACTTGGTTTAGGTTCATGCAGACACCCTCCGTCCTGCTTTCAATCCAATATCATTTTGACTAACCCATATAAATATTTTAGCGCCCATTCTAATCCCCTTGTGGTGCATTATTTATATGCGTCGCTATCTCCCGCTTGGGCGCGACAATGCCGACGATTGGTCCCATTTTTGCCCCCCCTTCAGAGAGGCCTCTTTCCGAATCATAGACACGTGAGATTGTACCATCCAGATAGAGCGCATTATCAACCTTTAGCTGGTCTTTGAAAATGCTGGCAAAGCTATGAAAATTCATTGGGACATCTGATTTAACAAAATAGAGCACTTTTGCATCCCTACTTATGCCGACACCATTGCGGATACGTTTAGAGTTAGACCCCTTTTTAAATTTGGGATGGAGCTGGCCATTTACAACAAGCATAGGGCCTGATTGTGAGGCAAAATCAGGCTTCACCCCAGCGGCATGAAAAGCCTTCGTTTCCATTACACCGAAATTTTCTCCGGCGCGGTAGAAAACACCATTTGGCACAAGCCCGAAATTCCCGTAACTGGCTCCAAGCTGTAGTGAGCTCATATGTTGGCCGTTTTCGACATATAACCCTACAGGTGAGCGGTCAGGATGATACATGCCGGCATTCATGGCAAAAACCAGCCGCAAATCTTGGGCTTGCAGGGCCTTTTCCAAATTTTCAAATTCGCCGTAAGCCACGCCGTTCTCCCCCCAAAACAGGCGAATATCTTCCTCAATCTCAAAAGCGCATATATTATAATTGACGATATAGCCTTGTGAGACGCTCGTCGTATATGAGATGTCAGGCTGACAATGTTCTGGTGTAGCCCACGCCGGGGCGCTCATGGCAAGGGGCGCGCCCAAACTGCCAAATAGAAAACATAATATATGTCTGCATATACGCATCAATACTTTCCGTCCTTTGCGCGGGCATGACCCCGATCAAGTTCAAAGCGTGCTTCTCAGTCTGTCGGGCGAAAGGCCCCAGACGCCGCTCGGATGATTACTTATGCGGGGTTTCGTGAAAAGCGGCAAGGAGAATCATAATGACAGCATGCATTTTAAACACATATTTACACGCAACATTGCCCTTAATTGGCTAAATTCCATTAGGAATTCCCTATTTCTCGGGCTATAAAACAGCGAAATTGTGCATTTGCACATCGCGCAAACACGTAGATAAATTAATAATCACGAACTCGTCACTAGCCACGCAGTATTTGTGCCGTTAAAACGTGTGAAAATTTAAAAGGAGTTACCATGGACGGTTATAACGAAGTTGATGCCAGTAATGCTGATGTACGGGACGGCGTACAGGATCGTTACGGTGCAGGCGCCCAAGCTGTAGAAGCGGCATTATGTTGCCCCATTGATTATGATCCGCAATATCTGAAAATCATTCCTCAGGACGTTCTTGATCGCGATTATGGATGCGGCGACCCTTCACGTTATGTACGTGAAGGTGAGACAGTCCTTGATCTCGGCTCTGGTGGCGGAAAGATTTGTTTTATCGCTTCACAGATTGTCGGCGCAAACGGTAAAGTTATTGGCGTGGACATGACAGATGAAATGCTGTCTTTGGCCCGTGAAAACGCTCCGATCATTGCAGAACGCGTTGGTTACGCAAATGTCGAGTTTCGTCGTGGTCATATTGAAGATTTGAAACTTGACCTTGACCAGCTTGATAAATGGCTTGCCAAAAACCCCGTAAAAAATGCGGGTGACATGGAAAAAATGGAAGCCGAGATTTTACGTATGAAATCGGAAATGGTGATGATACCGGATAATTCGGTTGACGTGATTGTCTCTAATTGTGTGCTTAATCTTGTGTCTGATTCAAAGAAGAAGCAATTGTTCACTGAAATGTTCCGCGTCTTGAAAGTCGGAGGCCGCGTGGCCGTCTCCGATATTATCTCGGATGAAGATAGTCCCGAAGCCCTCAAAAAAGATGAGCGTCTCTGGTCTGGCTGTATTTCAGGTGCCCTGACAGAGCTAGGATTTATCGAAGCCTTAGAAGATGCAGGGTTTCATGGTATAACCGTTGATAAATTTGAAGATGAGCCATGGCAGATCGTTGAAGGTATCGAATACCGCTCAGCGACTTATCTGGCCTATAAAGGCAAGCAAGGCGAATGCCTCGAGAAAAATCAGGCCCTTGTCTATAAAGGACCATGGAGACAGGTCCAAGATGATGACGGCCATGTCTTTAAGCGCGGAGAGCGTTCAGCGGTTTGTGAGAAAACTTTCAATCTCATGCAACGCGAGCCATATCAGGACATGTTCTTTACTGTAGAGCCTGCTATTGCCGTGACAGAGAAAATCGAATGGCCTGGTGATTGCGGTGTTAGACGTCGTGACCCGCAAGAAACCAAAAAAGGTAAGCCGAAGCTCACTACAGATCCAAGTCAGGGTAGCTCTTGTTGTTAGAGGGCATTTAATCAGAGTGATACGCTTACATAAAATAAAAAAAGGGGCCGCAATCGCGGCTCTTTTATCATGTGCTGCCTGCGCGCCTGTAAACTTCCTAAACGCAATTACCCCCTCAGGAAGCTATAATCTCTCTAAAAACATTGCTTACGGGGAAAATGAGCGACAGAAACTGGATGTTTACAAGGCCAATACAGATCAAGGCGGCAAACCTTTAATTGTCTTCATTCACGGCGGTAGCTGGGATTCAGGCGATAAAAATATCTATAAATTCATTGGTCAGGGTTTTGCCAAAGACGGTTACTCGGTTATCATTCCCAATTACCGACTTTACCCCGAAGCTCGTTTCCCCGATTTTATGACGGACGGCGCCAAAGCAATAAAATGGATTGATCAGAATTATCCGGGGCGCGAGATAGTCCTAATTGGACATTCTGCTGGAGCCCATACAGCCCTGAATATCGGGCTTAATGATGACTATCTGGGACAGGTCGGAATAAAGAGATGCGCTAAACTTGCTGGCGTTGTCGGGCTGGCTGGCCCTTACGGCGAACGTCCATTTAAGGCCGAGCCCTATATCACCATTTTCCCGGATAGAAATACGGGCGATGACGCCCCGATTAACCTTGCCAGACACCCTGCCCCGCCTCTTTTATTACTCACCGGGGCCGATGATGTGACCGTTCATCCTGATAATTCAGGACTGCTGGCTGATAAAGTCACAAAACGCGGCGGCATTGCCAGTGCTAAATCCTATGCAGGCCTTAGCCATACGGGGATTATTCAGGTCTTATCGAAATATTTTGATGAGGACGAAACCGTCAAATCCGATATTCTGGCTTTTATAGAAAACCTACCCGCTTCTACGGGTCAAAATTGCCAATAATAGCCCCTCACCCTAAACAATACTAACCCTATGCGCTTGTAAGCCGTAAACTGGCATAAAATTTGAATAGGGTTGTGTATGTTTAACACCCTCTTCAAAATCTGGATCACAACGGCACTCGCAGCCCTTGTTTGGTTTGGTTATACAAGCCATAAAAACCAAAATGGGGCATTTAGCGCGCCGTCTCTTCCCACATTCGATTTGGCAGAAAAGAGCAAAGGCTTCTCTTTTGGTAAAAACCCGTTTAAGTCCAGTAGCTTAGATAAAAAAGTCGCAATTACACCCAATAGCCCTATCAAGTCGGCCAGCCTCGAAAAAGGCACTCCAAAAAGCGGCAATTTCTTCTCAAAGTTCAGTGATTTTACAAAGAAAGAATCCAAGAAAGCTAAAAACGATAAAGCTAAACTAAATCTAGCTTATACTGCGGCGTTTCCTGAAGTTTTGCGTCAAAACAACTGGGTGATTAGCAATGCCGGCCTGCCCGCCTGCAAGCTTAAACCCAGCGACACTTATAGTTTCGCAAACCGCCAAAACTCATCCGCAGGTATTGGCTGTCACCTTGTTAAAAGCGGGGCCTACCCCACCTATCAATGCCAGACAAAATCAGGTCGCAGAAAGCGGACTTATACGATCGAACCTGGCCATAAATTGCTTGGGATGGATACGATTGACAGGCCACATATCACGCTCTCGGACGTTAAGCGGCCTTCGCGTAAATTCTCACTAAAGCTCTGCTAGTCAGTTTATAAACGCATTCATATGCACCTATATCCTGCAGCACAGAGTTGTTTGCACCTCTGCACTATGCTATAAACTTGGCTAATAATAAAAAATAATACAAAATTGTTTTAAGAGAGACCTGAAAATGTTTTCGCATGATGACATTTTAACGCCTTTGGCCGTTACAGTCATAATAGATACCCATATCCGGGATCTGGAACTCAATGAGTTTTGTTCACAAGCTGAGCATCTCATCGAGTTATTTTCCTTGCCGAAACTCTCGGATAAGGCGTTACGGGACTGGTTCAACACCAATCTTGAAGAGATTAAGGGGAAACTTAATAGTCCACGCAAAAATACTTTTATCCTGCGCACATTAACGCGGTTTAAGGATGATTTGCATGTCGAGAATATTTTCGACGCAATGGTCTCTATTTCTGTCAGCGATGAGGAATATAAGCGCGAAGAATCTGAACTGATAAAATCGGCCGCCTCTATTTGGGGCTACCGGCGTCCGCCTATTAAAGTCGTTGATTAAATCAAGATCAGCCCATTTCAAAACGGGCCATAGTCTTTAGCTATTCATAGCTTCTAATTTTCGCGCTTCTTTCTTACGTTCATGCTCAAGCAAGAAGCGTTTGCGGATACGAATGCTTTCGGGCGTCACTTCCACCAATTCATCATCATTGATAAACTCCAGAGCATATTCCAGCGTAATCTGGATGGGGGGTGTAAGAATAACTGCTTCATCCGATCCTGAGGCGCGTACATTTGTAAGCTGCTTTCCTTTAAGGGGATTGACCACAAGATCGTTATCCCGGGCATTAATCCCGATAATCATGCCCTCATAAACTTCAGCCGCGTGACCGATAAACATCTTACCACGCTCTTGGAGGTTCCACAGCGCATAGCCAGCGGCTTTACCTGTTTCCTTTGAAACAAGCACGCCTTTTTGACGCCGCCCAATACCGGCCTTTGTGCGCGGCTTATAAGCATCGAAATTATGATAAAGCAGGCCTGTACCTGATGTCAGTGTTAAAAACTCTGAGCGAAAGCCAATCAAACCACGTGTCGGGATCGAATAGTCCAAGCGGACACGTCCCTGTCCGTCAGGCACCATATCGGCGAGATTACCTTTACGCTCGCCGAGCTTTTCCATGATGGCGCCCTGATGATCGGTCTCGACATCAACGGTCAGGTTTTCCCAAGGCTCACATAATTCGCCGTCAATCTGCTTATTGATGACTTGCGGGCGGGATATGGCAAGCTCATAACCCTCGCGGCGCATATTCTCGATAAGGATGGATAAATGTAATTCCCCGCGGCCAGAGACGCGAAACTTATCAGCTTCGTCTAATTGCTCGACGCGCAAAGCCACATTATGGATAAGCTCTTTTTCCAAGCGCTCATTGATATTACGCGAGGTCACATATTTTCCTTCGCGGCCCGCAAAAGGACTGTCATTGACCTGAAAAGTCATGGAGATTGTCGGCTCGTCAACGCTCAAAGGCGGCAAAAGTTCGATATTATCCGGATCACAAATCATGTCTGAAATGCCGAGCTTGTCTATCCCTGTAAAACAGCAAATATCTCCGGCAGAGACCGCGTCCATCTCAACACGTTCCAGACCCATAAAACCGTAGAGCAAAAGCACTTTGGCTTTGCGCGTGCCCCCGTCTGGTGTTGCGACAGTAACCTGCTGATTTTTCTTGATAGTACCGCGTACCACGCGCCCAATGCCGATAACCCCGACATAGCTATTATAATCAAGGGCGGAGACTTGAAGCTGCAAAGCCCCGTCTGGATCGACATCCGGCACAGGCGCGTATTTGACGATCGCCTCGAAAAGCGGGGTCATGTCCTCGCCCGTTGTTTCAGCATCATCGGACGCCCAGCCATTTAAGGCGGAGGCATAAATGACAGGAAAATCAAGTTGCTCATCTGTCGCCCCCAGACGGTCAAACAGATCAAATGTCTGGTCCACCACCCAATCAGGTCGCGCGCCAACGCGGTCAATCTTATTGACCACAACAATCGGCTTGAGGCCTTGTGCTAAGGCTTTTTTCGTCACAAAGCTGGTTTGCGGCATGGGGCCTTCAACAGCGTCTACCAGGAGCACAACAGAATCCACCATAGATAAAACCCGCTCAACCTCACCGCCAAAATCAGCATGGCCCGGCGTATCAACAATATTGATGCGCCACTCTTTATTGGCGCTATCTGACCAGCGAATAGCCGTATTCTTGGCCAGGATTGTAATCCCGCGTTCTTTCTCAATATCATTTGAGTCCATGACGCGCTCTTCAACCGCGCCGCGCTCATCCAGCGTACCTGACTGGCGTAGTAATTTATCAACAAGCGTTGTTTTGCCGTGGTCAACGTGAGCTACAATAGCGACATTGCGCAGATTTTGGATGGAGTCGGTCATAATAGAAGGGCCTGATATCTTTTCGCGCCTGCTTTAGGGGTTTATAGAAAAAAGTCCAGCCCTTTAACCAGCCTGCGGGATCGAATATCCGTTTATTAAATTCACGGCTTACGAGGCATAGCTGCGCAATTAAAATTAAATGGTCGCAATTTCGCCTTAAATCGCGATATATCTAAAATAAGGGGCACATAATATTAAGGGGGGAACCTTATGCGCTTCGTTTATATTTTAGGAATAGTTACAGCCTTAACAGCCTGCCAGCCAGCAAAAACACAGACCGATCTTCACAAAGAGAATATAAAAACCCTCGCTGTGACGGGTGTAGGCGAAATCGAAGTTATGCCAGATACATTTGTGTTATCTGGCGCCGTTATCAAAAAAGACGACGACGCACAAAGCGCCATGAACAGCTTGGCAGATATTATCAATTCCGTGCAAGCCTCAGTCGGAGAGATTGATAACCTCACCACCTCGGATTTTAATTTCGCCTCTGTCAATACAACAAGCGTCAAAGACCCGAAATGCCTGCTGTTTAACCAAGAGGCTGACCGGACAAACAACACATTACGGCAGAAGGAAAAACGCGTCACAAAGAAAGTCTGCGAAGATGTAGCGCAACAGGCATCATTAAGTTTCACCTTTACGGGCGGGTCGTCAAATCTGGCCGGCACCGCGCTTTCAAGATTTTCTAAGGCGGGAGCCATCAGGTTAAAGCTGGATGGTTACCGCATCGAGAATATTGACGAGGTTGAGCTTCAAGCCGGCGAACGGGCGGTTAAAAACGCGCGCGAAAAAGCCGACCGTATGGCCGCAGCTGCGGGCGCTAAGATCACAGGCGTTTTAAACTTAAACACTTATCAAGCCACCTATAATCAGCGTAATGCCGCACCGCCCCATATCAGCACATCAGGAGCGGGCGAGAGCGCGCAACTGGCGGAGGGAGGCGAGCCTGTTAACGTCACGGACTTAAATCTCGAGGCAGGCGCGCAAGTCGTCTCGGCCGCTATTGCGCTGGAGTTCACCTATGAATAGTCGGTTATGGTTTTGGGGGCCGGCACTCGCCGTCCTTATGAGTGCATGCAACCCTGCGGGACATGTCATGATAGATCTGGGCGATGTCGATGATTATTCCGAATTCCTAGAAGACCGGGACGCCAAAAACGCTCCTGAGCCTTTCAAGGCTAACCCCCTTTATGTCAGTGCGGTAGGTAAGGTAAAGGCCGTGCCAGATATTGCGGTAATTACTGCGCGAGTGAGTGCTAAATATTTAAATGAGTCAAAGGCCGTCAACGAAGTCGCCGAAATGATAAATACCGTTCAAGAGCGCTTAAAAAGCAAAGATATTGAAACGGGGTTTACGCAATTAGGCTCGCAGGTAAAACGTGATGAGGCATGTCAAAATGCCAATCATCTTGCCCAAATACGTTACAGCCAAATACAAAGTGATTACTGGTTTAATAAACAACTGGACACGCGCGGCGATAAAGACACTGAGCGCCGGAAAATAAAACCTCGTCTGGCGAAAGAGGTTTGCGAGGTCACCAACATCGAAGTCAGCTCAGATATGATCATTCGTGTAAAACCCGCCTCTGAAGCGGGGGCCGTCTTACAAGCGCTGGGTGATGCCAAAATTAGTACGGCACGGCTATTTGGTTATGACTTTTCAAACTATGACGCGCTTTATCAAGACGCCGCCGAAAAAGCCGTACAAGCCACTAGGCGCAAAGCAGAAATGATAACACGTATTGCCCAAACCGAACTTGGCGAGATCGAGAGTTTTACGGTCCAAGGCCCAAATAGAACGGGACGGTTTGGCCCGCAGCCTAATCTTATCAACCATGATAAAGTTAACCAAATTCATCGGTCACCCGGCGGTGGGGTTTACCCCGCCGTGCCTGCGCCGTATACCGTCTTTAACGGCGCGTCCTCTGCCTATGATCAAGTTGTAACAACAGGAGGTGGCGGCAGTTACACGGCCCAACCGTCATCTAGATACACAACTATCCCCCCAGTCTATGAGACTTACACAGAGCCAGTTGTCGTCCAAGAGGCCACTACAGAGCTTATAACCATCCCCGCAACATGGGAAAACGTCACGGAAACTGTAGTCGTTCAGCCTGCTTATACCGACCCTCAAGGTAATTTCACGCCAGCAGTGACCAAACAGCAAACCCGCCGCGTTGTAAAAACGCCTGCCCGCACCCAAGAAAGAGCCGTTCCTGCGGTAACAAAATTGGAAACACGCCGCCGCATTAAAACGCCCGCTCGGACCGTTGAAAACTATGCAGGTGGTAGTTACTCTGGCGGGGGGATAAACCCCAACTCAAATGCTCTGCAAATGAGCCTACTATCCGGGCCGCAAACAATTTCAGTGAGCGCGACGATCTCCTATAATTACAAGACACCGATTGACGGCACGATAGTGCCCGAAGATTATGAGAGGAACTAATGCAGGAAATTTATAAGCGCACAGAGGGCAGTTAGATTTAAGACTTGCCCTTAATCACCTGCGGTTTTAGGTTTTCGGAATAAGAAAAATCTAAAATTATGGGGTCCAGATGCGTAAAATTTCAATCGGCTTTAGCGTCATTCTCGTTATATTATTGGGCCTGCTCGCTCTTAATTGGGGCAATATACAACGCTTACTATTGGTCAAAGACTTTCTTGATCCAGATAATGTTGTCACGAATTTTGCCCAAGCCGGTGACGCCTTTCATAAAAGAGAGCTTGAAGTCACTGTCCCTGAACATAAGTGGGACCGCGAGCCGCAAGCCCTGCCCGCGCAGATAAATTTACTGGGAAAAACCATCACACCCCAATCCTATATGGAAGCAACGGATACTGTGGCGCTGCTTGTGATTAAAGACGACAAAGTTTTATTTGAAGATTATTACAAAGGCGCCAAGGCGGAAGATCACCGTATCTCATGGTCTGTTGCCAAGAGCTTTTTATCTTCTCTTATCGGGGCTGCGATTGACCGCGGCGAGATTAAAAGCGTCAATGACACAATGGACACTTACGCCCCCGCCCTTAAAGGAACAGTCTATGAAGGTGTGGCGATAAAAGACGTACTGCGTATGTCCAGCGGTGTGCGCTTTAGCGAGGATTATTTCGACAATAATAGTGACGTTGTGAAAATGACAAACATACTCGCAATTAAAGGCTCGCTGGACGAATTTACAACGCGCTATAAAGACCGCGATTTTAAACCTGGTGAATTTATCCGCTATGTTTCCATCGACACCCACGCCATTGGCATGGTGCTATCCGGGGCGACGGGAAAATCCCCCTCTGAGAATTTCGAAGATGTGCTGGGAAGCCAGCTCGGCTTTAGTCAGGGTATTCATTACATCACGGATAGCGAAGGCGGAGAATATGTCTTGGGCGGACTGAATATGTCGGCGCGTGACTACGCCCTATTTGGCAAACTGTTCTTACAAGACGGTGTCTGGGACGACCAGCAGCTTATCTCGAAATCATGGGTGGATGAAAGCACGGCTCGCGCCGACATTCCGCGCGCAGATGGCGGACCGCTCGGATATGGCTATCAATGGTGGCGCCCTATTCTAAGGGACGGCACATTATATCAGGATGATTATTACGCCGCCGGATTTTACGGGCAATTTATTTACGTCAATCCCGAGGCCAATATGATCATAGTCAAACTTTCCGTTTTCCCGGATTCTTCTGAAAAGGATGAAAACGGTCTGCCCCAAGGTGTGAAAGCAACGGAGTTTTTCAGAGAACTAACCGCGTATTATGCGGGACAGTAAACCTCACTAGCTGTAATATTTCGTGACTTCTGAGAGATCCGCGCGGTCCGCATAAAGATCATTCACAGGCGCGTCAGGATTGCCATAACCCAAAGACATGCCGACAAGCACCTCTTCTTCTTCGGGGATATCTAACAGCTCGTGACACACCGATGTCCAGTTACGCCACCAGCCTTGCGGCGCGGTGTGAAGGCCTTCCTCACGCGCGAGCAACATAAGGCTTTGTAAGAAAATCCCGACATCCATATATTGCGGCATTTCAAGACGTTTATCACCCGTAATAATAATTCCCACTGGCGCGCCGAAAAATTTGGCATTATTAGCCAGCCAGACAAGACGGCCCATCTTATTGTCTTTCTCAATTCCGACAAGGCTGTACATATCCTCGCCCAGCTTATAGCGCCAAGAACGCTGCGGCTCCCAGAGGGGCGAAGGATAGGCCCGATATGTCGGCTCCTCGCGCGTGCCAGATAATGTCCGCTCAGCCGCCAGCGTTTTAAACTTATCCAGCGTGTCCCCCGTCATAATATGCAATTTCCAAGGCTGGAGATTACCGCCAGATGGACTGCGCATAGCCGTGGTTAAAATACGCTCCAGCACATCTTGAGGCACGGGTTTATCAAGGAAGTCCCGCACAGTGATACGGCTATTAATCGCTTCAGTAACGCGGGGTGTTTTTTGTGTATTAAGGGCCATAGGTCTACTTCTTTTGTGTGAACTTCTGCATCCAGAGTAAGACAAAATAATCCAACGCCGCAATAGATAATCCAGCCAAAACCGCCAATAGCCCGTTCCCGCTTGCCCGCCAAATCATATAGGCCAATCCAGCGCCAATAATGAGCGCCCCAAAGGCGGGGCCTTCTAGGATTTTCATACTGTATCCCCCCTCTCACTAATGTGTTTGGTCATCTCTTACATCTGCGCCTATAATTTCTAACATAAAAATAGGGAGAGGCACATGTTAGATATTAAAAAACAAATGGAAGTGGAGCGCGTAGCCCGCTGGCTTATGGCACTTATCTTGCTCACAGCAGGCACGAGTAAACTCTTTAGCAAGGGCGGATTTAAAGCCTATTATTCCGGCCAGTTTGGAAATGCCGATTTGCGCATCAACTTACCCGCCTTTGCCTATGATATATATCTCACGCTCATTCCCTTTATCGAAATTGTCTTAGGCGCGGCCCTTCTGGTCGCGGCGTTCAAACATTTCACAATATGGGCGTGGTATGGTTTTATGGCGACATTGCTGGTCGGTCATTATATTTTGCAAGAATGGTCAGAGGTCAATCAAATGCTGCCCTATTTCTTTCTGGGTATGATTTGCCATTTATTGCCAACCAAAACCTCTGGTGAAACCAAGCTAAGTGCTTAGTACCAAAGCCCGCTGACAATATGCCAGCGCGGGCGGCGGCTCACGACAAAAGCAGACGGCGGGTTGACGATACGGCGCGGCACACTCATCTGCGCGGGGAGTTCCTGTAAGTCCTTCATCTCCATCAAGCGCGCAATCCGGTCATCGGTCGGCGGATGCGTACGCAATAGCGAAGCCTCGGGCACTTTACGTCTGGGCATGACCAGTTTCTTAATCCAGCTTGTATTGGCCTGATCCACCTTTTTAAGGGCAGAGGCCAGCCCGATAGGGTCACCCGTAATCTGGGCTGCGCCAAAATCGGCTTCATATTCACGCGAGCGCGAGAGTGCCATTTGCAATAAGCCGCTTACGGCTGGCGCAAAAACCAAGACCACAACACATAAAAGCGGCACAGGATATTCAAGCCCAAATAGCAAAGCCCCCAGCGAGACAAAAATCATAATCTGGCCGATTTGCCCCATCAGATTGGTCAGGCGCGAAAAGGCATCGGCAAGGCTCATCACCCAGACATCATTATGTTTAATGTGGGAGGGCTCATGGGCCAGCACGCCGCCGATTTCCCGGTTGTTCATTTTATCCAGCAAGCCATGTGTCACCGCGACAACGCTCTGGCGCCCGCGCCCCGAGGCAAAGGCATTGAGCATTTTAGAAGGCACGTAATAAAGCGTCGGCTTATGTTCTAATCCCGCGCGCTCAACCAGCACGTCAAACATCTCTTGCAGCTCCGGGAGGTCACGCGGGCCGAGCGCCTTGGCCTTATACATTTTCAAGACCATTTTGGGCGAAGCCCGCCCGACGGAGAAAATCGTAAAGGCCGAAATCCCCGCCGCCATTAAGACACCCATGCCGCCCCATAACACAAAGCCCGCCAGACAGAGCAGGCTAAACATGGCCCCGATGATTAAAAAGGATTGGGCGTGATTAGAGCGGTCATGCTCGCGGGCCTCACGCGGCGCATATAGCTGCGCTGGGCGGGACCGGGTTTGAACGGGTGCACGGCGTATAAATCTCATAAGGCCAGATTAATCCCTCACAGACGGCTCTGGCAAGGGGCAGGTGCAGGGAGCTTAATCTGATTACATTCAGGTTTTACGAAGGTAAGTTCTCATGAGCTTCACGCGTCAACTTTGGGACCAACCGATATTTTACCAAGAAGAATTGAAAAATGGCAATACCTGCGAAAAAATATGAGACTTCCTTTATACCTACTAAGGCCTCTGGCTTATAATAATTAAACATGGCTATAATTATGAAAATAATTTGACCCACATTCATAGCGATTTCCATAATCCGAATTGAATTTAAGCGCGCTTCAAGTGGTTGATCTGGTTTAAATCTGTTCATCATAATCCCCTCACCACCCCAATTTCTTTTTGATAATATCATTGACGGCTTGTGGGGAGATTTTGCGCCACGGATTTTCCAAATTCGGGTCAGACAAAGCCTCGAAATGACCATCGCGCAAATAACATAAAACAGAAATTGCCAAATCATGCGTCAGCAGCATAGCGGTGTGACTATAGCTGATTTCATAGCGGTGGGTGACTTCCTCGGACATAGTTTCAGACAATTTCACCACGCCGTCATTAGGCCCGTCCAGCCCGCCTTTTTTTAAAATCTTGCCCACGCCGACATCTTTGTCCCCGGCGATCATGCCAAGTGGCTGCCCTACCGGCCAAGGGGGCGCACCGCCCAAAAGCCCGCGTTCTGTTGCCCGCCCCAAGACCAGTTTCGCAATCTCGTTTTTGTTTAAATCCTTGGCCACTTCACTGCCATTAATCGGCGTGCCCAACATGAGCGTCTTGCCAATCCGCGCGTGGTCATAGCTATGCATGAGATGTTTCATCACAATCCCGCCCAGACTATGGGCGACAAGGTGGATAATATCAGCCTCTATACGGCCAATATATCTCTGGAGTTTTTCGGCATTTTCTTGCGGGGTTTTCGTGACCGAATTATAGCTAAATAAATGCGGATCATAACCTTCAAGCGCAAGACGCGCAGCCAAGGGCATAAGATTGGCGGCTGTGCCCCAAATGCCGTGAATAAAAACAACGGCTTCGTCGACTTTTCCGTTCTCCGACAAAATTATATCCTATCTTATAGGCCGAGTTTGGCCCGCAATATCTCATTGACGGCTTGCGGATTGGCCTTGCCTTGGGATTGCTTCATCACTTGGCCGACAAAGAAGCCGAGCAATTTGGGGTTTTCCTTAGCCTTTTCGACTTGCGCAGGATTGGCCTCAAGCGCGGCATCGACCATAGCATCAATCGCGCCCATATCCGTGACTTGTTTGAGGCCTTCTTTCTCGATGATCTCATCAGCAGAGCCTTGGCCTTTAAACATTTTCTCAAAGACAGTTTTGGCGATTTTACCCGAGATGGTTTTATCTGCAATCCTGTCGATCAAACCGCCCAGCGCTTCTGCCGAGACGGGGCTGTCTTCCAGATCAAGACCTGCTTTATTGAGCGCGCCGAACAGTTCAACCATTGTCCAATTCGAAGCAATTTTCGCATCGCGGCCTTTGGCGACAATTTCGTAAAAATCGCTTTTATCCTTGTCAGCCGTCAGGATACGCGCGTCATATTCCGGCAAACCGTATTCACTCATAAAGCGGGCTTTAATGGCGTCGGGCAGTTCCGGCAGATCAGCCTTGACCTTATCGACAAAACTCTGCTCGAGCTTCAGCGGCAGCAAATCAGGGTCGGGGAAGTAGCGGTAATCATGCGCGTCCTCTTTGGAGCGCATCGTACGTGTCTCGCCCTTCACACTATCAAAGAGCCGCGTTTCTTGGTCAATCGTGCCGCCTGCTTCGATGATCTCGATATGCCGGCGCGCCTCATAATTAATAGCTTGGCGGATAAAGCGCATGGAGTTGACGTTTTTAATCTCGCAGCGCGTCCCCAGCTCTCCGCCCGGACGACGCACAGAGACATTGACATCGGCGCGTAGATTGCCCTTTTCCATATCTCCGTCACATGTACCCAGCGCGCGCACAATCCCGCGCAGTTTTTCGACATAGGCAGAGGCCTCTTCGGGGCTACGCATATCAGGCTTGGAAACGATTTCCATAAGCGCCACACCGCAGCGGTTCAGATCGACATAGGTTTCGTCAGGCGAGAGATCATGCACAGACTTGCCTGCATCTTGCTCCAGATGGAGCCGCTCAATCCCGACCGTGACAGGCTCGAGCGTATTGCCGTCCGCATCTATGGGCAGGATTTCTATCTCGCCCTCGCCCACAATGGGATGCTCGAACTGGCTGATCTGGTAGCCTTGTGGCAGATCAACATAGAAATAATTCTTACGGTCAAAGCGCGAATAAAGATTGATCTGCGCGTTCAGGCCCAGCCCCGTGCGCACAGCCTGTTCAACGCAAAATTCATTGACCACAGGCAACATGCCCGGCATGCCGGCATCAACAAGACTGACTTGGCTATTGGGCGCAGAACCATATTCCGTCGAGGAACCAGAGAAGAGCTTAGAATTACTGGCGACTTGAGCATGAACCTCAAGGCCAATAATAACCTCCCAATCCCCGCTCTCGCCTTTAATCCAGTCTTTTTCGTCCGCGACGCGCTCTGCTGTGAACATTATTTTTCGTCCTCATTACATTTTACCTGCTGATAAGTCGCAGGTGATCTATATTCAATATAGTGACGCCAGTTTTCACGGCATCCACCTTTAGGCAATAAAGCTTCCTTATGAGCTGGAGACATCATCACTTTAAGCATCCCATTTACAAGCTTTTCTGGTTCAGGGCGTTTTTCCACCTTCACAATAACTTCGCGCCTTCGAGGGCTCTCAACATCGTAATTATAAAGCGTTCTGATATTAACTGGTTTAGATGCTGGCCTTTGAAATGACCCGCCATCAACTTTGTAAACTATATCATAATCGGCAATATCAGTATGAACATAAACTTCCGTTTTAAATATTTTCATTTCATGCCAAACATAAGTTTCATAAGTCATATTTTCTTCAAGCGACCTATAATCTTGTTCAGTCATAACTGCATATTTGGCTTTATGCAGTTTAACTTCGTTATTTAATTCAAAAGCACATGTCGACAAACGTATAAAGCCATCTTCAGTTTTCGCGGGTTCAATCAATTTTTCAAACTGACCCGTATAATCACACGTCTGAGCGCTTGCTGCTTGATTAAATAACAACAAAAAACCGAACTTTATGATATGCTGTCTTAACTCCACCACTGCTCCGGCTTGCTCGTAAACCCAGCCGCTTTCTCAAGCGCGCTGGCGGCTTTTAACACCGTGTCTTCATCCAGCGCTTTGCCAATGAGTTGCAGGCCGAGCGGCAGGCCGTCTTTATCAAGACCTGCAGGTACAGATATACCCGGCAAGCCCGCCAAATTCGTCGTCACAGTGAAAATATCATTGAGATACATTTGCACAGGGTCTGTCACTTTGCGTCCAACAGCAAATGGCGCAGACGGCGCGGTCGGTGTGAGGATAACATCGCAGCTCGCCCAGGCATTTTCAAAATCCTCGACAATGCGTGTACGGACTTTCTGGGCGCGCAGATAATAAGCATCATAATAACCCGCAGAGAGCACATATGTCCCGATCATGATACGGCGGCGGACCTCATCACCAAAGCCTTCTGTACGGGTCCGGTCATAGGTATCGTTTAAGTCTTTGCCGTCCACGCGCAAGCCGTAACGCATGCCGTCATAACGCGCGAGATTAGAGGACGCCTCGGCTGGCGCGACGACATAATAAGCAGGCAGCGCATATTTTGTATGAGGCAAGGAGATAGGCACAATCTCGGCACCTGCCGCCTTCATCATCTCGCAGCCCTTATCCCAGAGCGATTGAATTTCAGAAGGCATACCGTCGATAGAATATTCTTTGGGAATACCAATGCGCAGACCCTTGACCGAGCCGCCGCAGCTTTGTGACCATTTCGGTACATCCAGATTAAGGGATGTGCTGTCCTTGGCGTCATAACCCGCCATGCTTTCAAGCAAGATCGCTGCGTCTTTTACGGTCTTGGCAATCGGGCCAGCTTGGTCGAGCGAGGACGCAAAGGCTACTGTGCCCCAACGCGAGCAGCGGCCATAGGTGGGCTTAATCCCGACAGTGCCCGTAAAACTGGCGGGCTGTCTGATTGAGCCGCCCGTATCGGTCGCGGTTGCACCGAGGCAGAGATCTGCAGCCACTGCCGCTGCCGAGCCGCCGGATGAGCCGCCCGGCACAAGGTCCTCACCTTTTCGCCACGGATTAATCACAGGGCCGTAAGCGGAAGTTTCATTAGAAGACCCCATGGCAAATTCGTCCAGATTGAGCTTGCCCAGCATGACCATGCCGTCAGCTTTCATATTGGCCGTCACAGTGCTTTCATATGTAGGTGTAAATTCGCCCAAAATCTTAGAGGCCGCGCAGGTTTTCACACCTTCGGTACAGAACAAATCTTTCACGCCGATCGGCGCCCCTTCAAGCAGGCCGACCTCGCCTTTTGCCCTGCGCGCATCAGAGGCTTTGGCTTGCTCTAAGGCCAGCTCATGCGTATCTGTGATAAAGGCGTTTAGCTTCCCTGCTGATTGGCAGGCTTCTATATGGGCTTGCGTAAGTTCGACGGAGCTAAATTCGCCTTTAGCCATACCGCCCAGCGCGGCTTCGAGTGTGAGTTTTGTAAGATCAGACACAGCCTACTCCACTGAGCGCGGGACAACAAAAAACCCGTCATCTTTTTTCGGCGCGTTTTGCAGCACATCATCGCGCATGGCGCCGTCTGAAACTTGGTCAGCCCGCATTGGCGCCGCCATATCAACCGCAGATGTCATAGGCTCCACATCCTCGACATCCACCTCGCCTAATTGTTCAATCCAGCGCAAAATACCGTTGAGGTCATCAGCAAGGTTTTGCAGATTATCATCACGGACATGCAAGCGCGAAAGACGTGCGATTTTTTTGACGTCCAGCGCCGTAACGGCGGTAGGGTTTTCTGTGTCACTCACATGAGGCTCCATAGTAATATATCCGCGCGGATTAGCAGGGCTAGAAGCTGGTCGCAAGCCCCTAAAATCAAACTAAACTCAACCCTAGATTTGTTGACATGTAAAGAATATTTTCTTACGCGGATAATTGATTTATCGGGGCCGATAATAGCTATAACCAATACAACAAACAAGCTGTCATACGGCTATGTTGACTATAGCTATATCAGCGCCATTATGCGGAGCGCTGAGATTGCTAGATACTGCCACAATTTTTCCATTACAGCTTATTTTCGGACTTTTAATATTATGCCGATTAATGTTTCGCATATATCAACGCGTATCGATCTATCAACGCTTTGAACGACTACCATCAAGCGATTTTTATATGAGCTTCGCATTTGATATAATTTTAGGCATATTTTTGATTGTCACCGGCCTGCATTGGGCGAACCTTTTTTAGTCATCTACCTGAGCTGCATTTTTTGTCCTCATAAGTCTATAGATGATTGCCACAAGCCAGTTGACGTAATAGAGCTAACCTAAAGGTTAGACCATGGACAAATCACATAGTGCGCAAGCCTCAGAGCTCTCACCCAAAACAGGGAATGCCTTTACACGGGCATTTGCAGGGTGGGTGTTAAAGGCTTTGGGATGGAAAGTTACGGGACAACTGCCCAATGTTAAAAAATGTATCTTCATAGGTGCCCCCCATACCTCAAATTGGGATTTGATAATCGCCCTAGCCTCCATGCAATATGTTGGTCTGAAATGCTCTTGGATGATGAAGAAAGAGGCTTTCTTTTGGCCGCTTGGTGGGTTGTTTAAAAAACTGGGCGGTATTCCGATTGAGCGTAGAAAGAAAACCGATATTACCCAACAAATTACGGAGTGGTTTGCCAGTAATGATAATGTTTGGCTTGGGATCACACCTGAAGGAACGCGCTCCAAGGTAGACAGTTTCAAAAAAGGCTATTTGCGTATGGCCTATGCGGCAGGTGTGCCTGTCTTGCTGATTGCGATTAACGCCAAGACGAAAGAAGTTGTCATAGACAAGTTATGGGAGCTGACATTTGATACGGATTTGGATAATCGAAAAATCAAAGCCTATTATGATAAAAATTATGTAGGCATACGCCCAAATTCATAATAATAGAGCCTGAAATTAACGTAATTATTGGCCTTCATGAAATACGACAATCCACATATGAGTTCTGTTTCACCCAGAATGGGAAATGGCTTAACTCGCGCTATAGGTTCCATCGGCCTCAAACTCATAGGCTGGAAACTTGTAGGCAAAATGCCGGACACTCCCAAATTTGTAATATTAGGTGTACCCCATACCTCTAATTGGGACGCAATTGCGGCCACGCTAGCCATGCTTGCCTCAGGTTTTCGCTATACGTTTCTGATTAAGAGAGAATGGTTTTTCTGGCCAATGGGTCCGATTTTCAAAGCCTTGGGCGGCTATCCAGTTGATCGTAGAAAAGGCTCAGGCCCAAATGTCGTCCAACAACTCACAGCCTATATCGACTCTGTTGAAAATGTCTGCATTGGTTTCCCACCAGAAGGTACACGCTCGAAAGTCTCCCAATATAAAACCGGCTATCTGCGCGTGGCCTATGCCGCCAAAGTTCCCGTTTTTATCTGTGCGTTTGACGGGCCAAATAAACGTGTCGTGCTTGACAGACTTATGGAACTGACGGGCGATATTGAAACTGACAATAAAAACATCAAAGCCTATGTCGATGCTAATTGGGTCGGCATCAGACCTGACAATCAATAGCTGATTTCATCCCCTTGGACTGACAGGGTTGCTTAATCTCGACTAAAGACCAGCTTCCCACCTACCCAAGTTTTAACAGAACGCCCCGTCAGGCGGCGACCATCAAATGGCGTGTTCTTCGATTTAGATAATAGACCATCTGATTGACACACCCAAGGTAAATCAGGGTCAATAAGGGTGAGATCGGCTGGCGCATTTTTAGCCAGCCTACCACTCGGCAGCCCTAAAATTTTAGCCGGGTTTATCGTGACTGCCTTTAAAAAAGCTGTCAGCTCCAAGGCGCCGTCATTGACCTGCGAAAGGCCTGCTGCCAATAACAGCTCTAAGCCAACAGCCCCCGGATAAGCTTCCGAATATGGCAAGCGTTTTTGTCCCGCCGGGCGCGGATAATGATCCGAAACGATTACATCAATGTCGCCAGTGCCAATGGCTTCGAGCAAAGCCTGACGGTCATCTTCCTCTCGCAAAGGCGGGTCTAACTTGGCAAATGTCCGGTAATCTCCAATGTCGATTTCGTTTAAACACAGATGGTTGATCGACACAGAACAATAAATATCCGTCGATTTCTTCTTTGCTCTACGGACAACCTCAACTGCATCACGCGAGGAAATCATGTCAATAAATAACCGCCCGCCCGTTAATTCCGCCAAAGCCACATCGCGCTCTACCATGATGCGCTCTGCTGCGGACGGTGAACCGACCAAACCCAAACGCGTGGATAAAGCGCTTTCATGGGCGCATGTATTTTCGGCCAGAGAAGCATCCATAGCCCGGTTAGAAATCAGCACTCCGAAGTTTGACCCATAAGATAAAAGCCGCCGCATGAGCTGTGTATGGGCGATCGGCACATTACCATTGGAAAACATAACAGCCCCCGCCTGCGCCATCAGACCGATTTCGGTCATATTTTCTCCGCCGAGATTTTGTGTCAAAGCCCCAGCAATATAGACATTCACATCTGCGTTTTGTTCTGAACGGCGCGTAACATAATCCAGCAAGGCCGTATCATCTATGACAGGCTTGGTATGTGGCATAACAACCATAGAGGTCACGCCGCCCGAAGCCGCAGCCTGCCCCGCGCTTTTGAGCGTTTCAATCCCCTCACGCCCCGGCTCGCCCGTCGTAACGCGCATATCGATTAAACCGGGGGCCAATATCAACCCATTGGCATCTATCACCTCGCCCGCTGATTTTACCTTTTTGCCCAAATCCGTGATTATACCGTCTTGGACTTGTAAAGCGCCGATCTCATCGCGTCCCGTTTCCGGATCAATGAGGCGGGCATTTATGATCGTTGTCTTGCTCATGCCCCTGCCTTTTTAATAGCTGGGAATGGGGTTTTAGACAGCGCATGTAAAATACCCATACGCATCGCGACACCTGTTTCGACCTGCTGGGTAATGAGGCTGACATCTGGATCATCGGCGATGGCCGAGCTTATTTCCACGCCCCTATTCATCGGGCCGGGGTGCATGACTTTGGCATTTGGTTTAGTAAAACCCAGCTTATTGTGATCCAGTCCGTAAAAATGGAAATATTCCCGCTTGGATGCGACAAAAGCTCCGCTCATGCGCTCTAATTGCAATCGCAACATCATCACAACGTCACAGTCTTCTAATCCAGTTTTCATATCATGGAAAATCTCAGCTCCCCACATATCTGCATTGGCCGGCATTAATGTGCGCGGCCCGACGAGGCGTACTTCACAGCCCAGTAAAGATAAAAGTTTCACATTTGAGCGCGCGACGCGCGAGTGGAGTATATCGCCGCAAATGGCAATGGT
Organism: uncultured Caulobacterales bacterium; assembly: GCA_964571595.1. Classification (GTDB taxonomy): domain Bacteria; phylum Pseudomonadota; class Alphaproteobacteria; order Caulobacterales; family Maricaulaceae; genus CALCKU01. The sequence goes on from CAZNCJ010000030.1 coordinate 24,795, forward strand.
TTTGCCACCCAAATCCTCCCCAAACACACGTCTGAGGGTTAAGGCATCCAGTAACGCCTGTGTCGGGTGAGCATGCATCCCGTCGCCGGCATTAATCACCGCACAAGACACTTTTTGCGCCAAAAGGGCCGGCGCTCCAGATGCATTATGACGCACGACAAGCATATCGGGGTTCATCGCGTTTAGCGTGGCCGCCGTGTCTAGCAATGTCTCGCCCTTCTGGACAGAACTCACGCCCACATTCATGGAAATAACGTCCCCGCCTAGCCTTTTGGCCGCCACTTCAAATGATTTTTCTGTCCGTGTCGAGTTTTCAAAGAACAGATTAATCAGCGTCTTACCTGCCAATACATTGGCTGGATCAATCTGTTTTTGAATGTTGAGATCAAGATAATACTCGCCTAATGCCAATAAGGCTTCAACATCCATGCGGTGAAAATCAGAAATAGATAAACAGTGACGCTTCTCAAACGGGTATTCACTGATATGGTCTTTCACAGACGCCATATATCCTCGACAAGATTTTCGTTGCTTTATCGGGCTTGGCCAGACTTGTAAAGCAATGACTTGTAATGAATATAATTTTCAGCGGCTCTGGGGTCTATTTTGTCAGACGAACCGCAAAGAGACGCCGTCCAATATCCTCAAAGGCCGCAATCAGTTCGGCTCTGTTTTCTGCATCAAAAAACTGGCTCGGCGTTGTTGCGCAGGTTCTGAGAGCGGCTTTGGTATCTGTATCAGATTCCCCTTCAAATCTGTAGGCCACTGACCAGATATCAATATTATCATCTTTGACATTACGGCATAATGTGGCTGTTAGGTCATTTGCAGCGTCCTCATCACTATCGCCGTGACGTCCCCCATCATAAGGATCGGAGATAGAGCGCGTATTTTTCCCATCCGTCATAAGGATAAGTGTACGACGACGCCCCTGATCCTCATTTGAGAAAGAATCAAACGGTAAATTCGGGTTCAACATTCTCCAGCCATTAATCAACCCAACCGGAATATATGTGGATCCGCCTGTCGAAAGACTGTTAATCTTCGCTTTCACAGCATTAAGATCTCTGGTGAGCGGTAAGACCTCTTCTCCGCAATTACCCCCTAAAATACCTGGAATTTTGCGGTTATTAAAAGCGGCTTGCTCGTTTAAATTTCCATCCCGAGAGCCAATGCATCCATTCCAGGTTTGTGTTTCCGTTTTTTCAGCTTCGCAAAACTCTTTTGGCCCGTTATTGGCCCGTGCAACACATCTATTAACAGAACGTGTGCGTTTCACACCATCGACTGTGCGTGTCACATTTGTTCTTTGACGTTGTGTACAAGGTCTATCTTCTCTGATCTCACAAAAAGCCGGGGTCGTTGTGGTTACATCTGCTGGAACATCGAGCCAGCGCTCATTTCTGCGCGAAGGCCCGACATTGACATATTCAGAAAAAGGCACAACAGCGACCTGTGTTTCCGCAGAATATTCTGCGAATTGGTCAATTAGAACGGAAGAAGCAGCACGTAAGGCGGAAATATTTGCGCCTTGCATGGAATCTGTACGGTCAAGCACCATAGCCACATTAATCGGTACATCTTCGGGTATGCCCACTTGTGAGAGGGCATTCACATTCAATTTATCTTTACCTATAAAACCCAAAAGTTTGGTATTGTAAGGCGAGTTGACATTTAATGTTAAATTCCTGTTCTCGGCCACAAGGTCAAAATCCAGTACCAAACCATCTTTATTGTTAGCCGCAAGGGATTGCTCGACAATCTTGTTTAAGACTTTGATATCGTCTTCCCTGGTCGAAATCGCAGATATAACCGCCGCGTCAGCCATGTTTTGTAAACTTTGTTTCTGGCTAGTAATTCCAAGAGAGTCGATCGCAACACCGGCCCCCAAGGCCAGAACGGTCACGCTAACTGCCAACATTGCACTAAAATTACCGTCTGTGTTTTTTAGAAATTTATTGAGCATCTTAATTCTCACCCACAACTGTCTTATCTTGATAATGATCGATATAATGACATATAGGCGTTAGAATTGGATTAAATAACAGGCTTAAAAATCTCTTAAGCAAGTATAAAAAAATCCATATGTGGACTTAACTTAGACCAGCTTCGCGTGATTAACCTATATGGCCCGCAGCCTGTCTAAAACACCTTGTAAAATATAGCTCGCCGC